>CANPZR010000199.1 GCA_947589175.1 uncultured Lachnospiraceae bacterium
TCGTCCTCCGCCTCGTAATAGGTATAGGCGTCATAGACGGTGTCCGTTTTCATATCCTCTTTTGTGATTTTGACAGCCGCGCCGCCGTTGTCCGCCAGCGCCAACTCCAGGACGGAATCCTTCGTCACCTCTTTTTCCTCGATTTCCACGTCGGAGCCATCCTTGTTATCCTTGTAAATATATGCCTTATAGCTTCCCTCTCCCAAGAAATTTAACGCGATTTTCGGATTCTGCGCGTTGGCTGTCATCGCGGCCAGATACCAGGACTGCCCGCTGCGTCTTGCCAGAATCATATCTTTGCCCGGATATCCTCCGAGCAGGCGCGTCTCATCCCACTGCGTGGGCACGTCATTTATAAAGGAAAGTCCCTTATAGCCCTCCAGCTTGTAGACGGAGGAGGCCATGGTCTGAAGTCCGGTCTGATAAGCCACCGTCTGTGCCAGCTGGAAGCCAGGCGTCACGGGAAGCTGGTCAATCGTGGTTCCGACCGGCGTAAAGTCCATGCCGCCCACGACGTTCCGGTTGTAAACATAGGTGAGGCAGTTGCTTACCGAGGGACCCACGTTCCACTTGTAATACTCCGCTCCGCGCACGCCCTCGTATCCCAGAATGTTGGGGAATGTCCGAATTTCGCCGCGCGGCGCCGTACAGCCGTGCAGGAGCACGTTGATCTTGTGCTTCGCCGCAATCGTCACGCACTGGTACATCTGCGTCATGGTCGCCTTGTTGTCATTTTCATAATAATCCACCTTGACGCCCTTTACCCCTGTCTGCTCGCACCAGGAGAACTGCTCCTCCAGCTGCTCCTTTGTTTTCAGGGAATACTTGGGATATGCCGGGTCGCCCACGGCGTCCTTGCTGCCGGTGTGGTTGTCGTTATTCACGCCGTACCACAGAAGGATTCCCACGCCCTTTTCCTTTCCGTAATCCACCAGTTCCTTTACTTTTTCCTTATAATTGTCCCAGAGGCACCAGCCAAAATCCAGGCAGACATATTCCCAGCCGTTTTCAGCGGCAAAATCAATATAATCCTTCTGCTGCTGATACTCGATCGGATCGTCGCCTGCCTCGGACCACCAGGACCACGCCACGGTTCCCGTGCGAATCCACGAATCTCCGTCGGCGTACAGCGACGCGTCCGGCTCCGGGTTCAGGCTGCTTGTCATGGTCGAATTGACAATGTCGTTCAAATTATCCGCAAAAATTGCCACGCGCCAGGGAGTGTGCAGAGCCCCCGCCGCATTGTAGGTCATGGAAAGACTGCTGCCGGAGCCTTTTCCAAATGTAAATTTGAGATTTCTCTCTCCCGCCTTTGTGGTCAAATGAGACGCGCAGTAGGTATCCGCCTCGCTGAATACGTCCGCCTCCGTAAACAGCATCCAGTTGTCTCCGCTGTTTGCCAGCAGAGGAACGCTGTATTTTGACGAGGCCGCCTTCACGGACGACATTTTGAGCTTCTGGTACTCGTACTCGTAGTTTCCCGCCTCGTCGTAGCCGCCCCAGATCAGGGAATCCGCGGGGAGAACGAACTCGCTCGCCTCGCCCTGAATACTCTCCTCCTGTCCGGCCTTTCCCTGCAGCTCATAGCGCCATGCAACGCCCTCCTCATAAATCCGCAGGTACACGGTCAGGAGATGGCCTTCTTTATTTTTCAACTGAAAACGAATCTGGCGATAAGTATCCTTCACCTCGCGGCTGGCGCCCGTGGTGAGCGTATAGGTATCCGCTCCCTCCTCGGTTTTCACAGAATCCTCAACCAGCGTCAGATTTTCCGAAAAATCCTCCGACGTCTTTAATCCCAGCTGAGAGGCGTCCAGCAATACCTTTCCGCCCTTGGAAGCCGATACAAAATAGCGTCCGGTAGCGGAATCGGCAGCCACCTCCGCCGAGATACCGCCCCACTCGCCCTTGACAGCCGTCTCCGAGAGGGCCGTTCCGTCCGTGAGCTCCCTGGCTCCGCCGTACTCCGTGGCCACCGTCGGGGTAAATCCCTGCTCCTTCGCCAGCTGCACGGCCTCCTCCGCGGTGAGCGCCCTCTTATAAAGGCACACATCATCCAGACACACCTTGGCGTCCGGGTCGGTCCAGTTGGAATAGGTCCGTCCCAGCGCGTTTTTCACCAGACTTCCCATGTCCTTCAAGCGGCTGGTCAGGTTCGCGCTGTCGCCGAACGACCCCGCTTCCTCGCCGTTTATGTAAAAATCAATTTCCTCCGCGTTTACTGTAAATGTCACAAAGCTCCACTCGCCCTTCACCGGTTCCGCCGGCATCGGGGCATGGATAACATGGGTGTCGTCGAACAGCACGTTCCACACCTTATCCTTTGCGTAGGGCGCGAAGGCAAACTCATCGCCCGACCCCGCGTTGGCGGAGGATATGACGCGGGCATAGCTCCCCACGCTCTTGTCCGGCTTCAGCCAGAAGGAATAGGAAAATCCTGTTTTCTCATTTATGTCTTTGTACAAATCCTCCGGCAGATCCACATACGAGGTTCCCTTGCTGCCCCCCGCCAGGATCAGTACCGTATTATCCGCTCCCTTGGCCGTATTTTTTCCGGCCGTTATCCCCTCTTTTTTCGTGGCGGCTGAACCCTTCAGCACCGCCAATCCGCTCTTTTGCGTTCCCTTGTTGGCAAACGACCCGTCCGCGAGATTTTCAAAATCCCAAAAATACGCCGCCTCCGACGAAATGCCGCCCTCCGTCTGAGCCGCCTTCGTTGCGGGCGCCGGGACAAAAACCGTCGTCGCGGCCAGAGCCGCCGCCATCGCAAACGATACAATCCGTTTCCACATACTCAATACCTCCTCCGATTTTCTCACATAAAATTTCCAAAATATGCTGCATGGGAATTTATCTTTATTGTAGCGTTTTACGGCCTCTCGCGGAATAGATGGATGTAGAAATCACCCTGCAATTTGTAGACTGTTTCCATTGTGAAATAGCGTGAGGCGTGCTATAATTTTTGATAAAAGAATAAAGGAAAATTCCCTGCTCCTGCATTGTGGCATGGCAGGCATTTTCCAAGGAGGGATTCCATTTGAGCGAAAATACAAATCGGGAAATATTTATCAATGTGGCGGGATTTCAGTGCCTGGACCAGCTGCAGCACAACGCGGTAGACATCTATCTGTCCACCTGCGGGATTCAGAACTGCTTTCCGGGCCACTATTACGGTCCCGGCAAGCGGGAGGAATACATCATTCACTTTATCTCGTCCGGGAAGGGAATTTTTGAGGCCGAGGGCCGCACCTACCATCTGACGAAGGGGGATTTTTTTGTCATTTTTCCGGGAATGGAGATTCACTACGAGGCGGATCAGAATCAGCCCTGGGACTATCTCTGGATCGGATTTCAGGGAGTCAAGGCCGCCACTTATTTAAAAAATGCCGGCATCGATCCCGCGCACCTCACGGGACACTATGCCAATACTCCTTACATTGTGTCCTGTGTCCAGCAGATGATCCTCGCCCGTTCTCTCACCTATTACAATGAGCTCCGCCGTCAGGCCGCCCTCCTCCAGATTCTCTCTGCCCTGATGGAGCTTCATCACGAGACGCTCAGCGATGAGGAGCGGAATGATTATCCGTATCAGGTCTATCTCCAGCAGGCCCTCGACTACATGAACGATCACATCAAGGACGAGATACGAATCGGTGAGCTGGCGGCCCGGATCGGAATCGACCGGAGCTACCTCACAACTATTTTTCGGACCACTCTGGAGGTCTCCCCCCAGGAATATCTGCTGACCCTGCGCATGGACCGGGCCGACTATCTTTTAAAAAATACCGATTTAAAAATAAGCGCTATCGCCTCCGAGGTGGGCTACTCGGATCCCCTCTCCTTTACCAGAGCCTTTAAAAAAGTGAAGGGGATGCCGCCCACCAAGTGGAGACAGAGTTAATTACGGCTGCTGCATGAACTCCTCTTCATTCTGCATGAATTGCAGTATAGCTTCTCTTGCCTTGACGCCTGTTCCCGGCGTGAAACCGTGGCCGTCGTTCGCGTAGGTAATCAGCTTGCAGTGCTCGTAGGTATCTTTCGCTTTCGTCATATAAGAATAGGGCACAATATTATCTTTCATGCCGTACTGAATCAGGACATTTTTCTTGTATTTTTTGCCAATTTCCTCAAGCGGATAATAATCACGCATGGCAACAAAGAAATTCCTTCCCAATGTCAGTCCCCAGAAATTATACGTCTCCGGAATCTTGGTTACATCCTTGAAGTTGTCTCTCCAGTTATCCGGAATATTGAACGCCGGGAAGTACAGGAGCAGTCCCTTTACCTCGTCGGCTACTTCCTCAGCCGCCATAGCCGCTACCAGTCCGCCCTGGCTTCCGCCGTGGAGATAAACCTTCGTCCTGTCCACATTCTCCAGATTCTGGATGTATTTGAATACCGCAACCAGATTGGATTTCTCTGTAAAAATCGTCGTGTCCGTAGTCTTTCCCGAACTCTTGGAACGGGCCGATCCGCCGCAGAAATCTAGCGCACAGGCCACATATCCATTTTTTGCGAAATAGGTACACTCACTTGTGAAATCCGAATTCGCTCCGTTATAGCCATGAGACATGATAATCGCCGGATACACCCCTGTTTCCTTGGGCTCATACACTTTGGCGTATACCTGGCTCTCGCCGTCCGGCACGTTGATTTCCTTTATATTAATTGTGCTCTCCGGCTCCTTATAGCCATCCTCTGCATCGTCAGGTTCCTCTGCATCAACCGTCTTTCCCTTGACGCGGATGTTGACCCAGGAACTCGCGAGCAGCTTGCTGCCGTCCTTCACCTTGACGGTAATCTTAGCTGTTCCCTTTTTCTTCGCCTTGACAACGCCCTTCGCCGACACGGTGGCCGTCTTTGTGTTCTGGCTCTTAAACGTGGCGCGCACATTTCCTCCCGTCTTAACTCCCGTCACCTTGATGACCGCTTTCTTTCCCTTTTTCAGAGAATACGTCTTTTTGCCGACCTTTTTCTTGCCGATCTTGAGCTGTATGCCCTTGGAAGCAGCCACACAGGGCGCTGCCGGTTCCGCCGCCATCCCTACTGTCAGCAGCGCAGCCAGTAACAGCGCTCCTGCTCTCATAATCCTCTTTTTCATTCGAAACACATCCTCCTTTTTAAATCAATTTGCTATTGAATTTATTTTCTAATTCAGATTATAACAAGATAGAAATAAATTTTCAATAGATTTATGTGAAATGCACCATGCAAAATGTTGTTTTTTGAAAAAATAGCCTGCTATAGAATCCATTTTT
>CANPZR010000200.1 GCA_947589175.1 uncultured Lachnospiraceae bacterium
CGAAGGGTGTTGACAATCTTGTTTCCATAGCCCACAACGGGGAGGTCGTAGGGAACCGCCATGACGGACTGATAGTTCTCCTGTACGAACTTATCCCGTCCGGTCTTTTCATCGCGGCGCACTGCCACATAGCCGCCGAACCGGACCTCCACGGCGTACTCCGGACGCTTCATCTCAAAGGGGTTGCCGTCCTTTAACCAGTCGTCCGGCGCCTCTACCTGGAAGCCGTTCTCGATCTTCTGCATGAACATGCCGTATTTGTAGCGGATTCCGCATCCATACGCCGGATATCCCAGCGTGGAGAGAGAATCCAGAAAGCAGGCTGCCAGACGGCCCAGACCGCCGTTTCCGAGAGCGGCGTCCGGCTCCTGATCCTCCAGCACGTCCAGGTCGATTCCCATCTCGTCTAATACCTCTCTGACAATCTTATCCTGCTTTAAATTGATGATTATGTTTCCCAGCGCGCGTCCCATCAAAAACTCCATTGACAGGTAGTACACGGTCTTTACGTCCTGCTTCTCATACTCCTTGTGGGTGGCCATCCAGTCGTCTACCACCGTGTCCTTTACCGCGTATGCCACAGCCTGGAAAATCTGCTGCGGCGTCGCCTCGTCTAACGATTTGCGGAACAGCATCCTCATGTAATTTTCAATGTGGGACTTCAGTTTTGCCTTCCGGTCCTTTTCGGTCACAAACATCATATTCATAAAATCCTCTCTTTCTAAATCGTAATTTTCGTTACTCCGAGAACTACAGGTTCTCCATTGATATTCCACTCAGCCGTATGCCCTCGCATCTCGCCGAGGAAAATCTCATCGGCCAGCACCTCTTTTTTGATGTGCTCGGCGTGCGCCATAAAAATTTCCTTGATCCGCGCGTTTCCATCCTGATATACGCGGATATGATCCGTCACATGGAAATCATTTTCCTTTCTCATCGTCTGGATCTTGCTGATCAGCTCTCTCACAAATCCTTCCTCGATGAGCGCCGGCGTGAGGTTCGTGTCCAGCACAACGGAAATGCCGTAATCGGACTCGCTCACATAGCCCGCCTTCTGGCGCGTTTCGATCAGAAGGTCGTCCTTTTCAAGCGCTTCCTCTGTTCCCTCTACCGTCACCTTCAGCTCGCCCGTCTCATTCAGCTCCCGCATAGCGGCCGCGCCGTCCAGTCCGGCAAGCACATCCCGCAGCGCGTTGATCCGGCTGCCAAAGCGCCGTCCCAGCGTGCGCAGCTGCGGCTTGAAGCTGTAGGAGGTAAATCCCTCCACGTCGTCCGTGAAAATCACCTCTTTTACATTCAGCTCGTCGGCGATGATATCCCGGTAGAACTCGGACAGATCGCCCTCCGCCTTCACATACATCGTGCCGATCGGCTGGCGGTTCTTGATATTCGCCGTGTTCCGGCAGGCGCGTCCTAACACCACGATATCCAACAGCTCATCCATCTGCCGCTCCAGCTCCTTGTCGATGCACGATTCATCGACCGCCGGGAAATCGCACAGGTGGATGCTCTCCGGCGCGCTCGAATCCAGCCCGCAGACAAGATTCTGGTAGATGCTCTCCGTCATAAACGGAATCATCGGCGCAGCCGCCTTGCTGATCGTCACAAGGGCGGTGTAAAGCGTCATGTAGGCGTTGATTTTGTCCTGCTCCATGCCCTTCGCCCAGAAGCGGTCGCGGCACCGGCGCACATACCAGTTGCTCATGTCGTCTACAAACTGCTGGAGCGCCTTCGCCGTCTCCGGAATCCGGTAATTCTCCAGATCCTCGTCCACCTCTTTCACAGTAGAATGGAGCTTCGACAGCAGCCATTTGTCCATAACAGACAATTTATCATATTCCAGTGCGTAGGCCGTCGGATTGAACTGGTCAATCTCCGCGTACAGCACATAGAACGCGTAGGTGTTCCACAGCGTTCCCATAAACTTTCGCTGTCCCTCCGTCACGGCCTTGCCGTGGAAGCGGTTGGGCAGCCAGGGGGCGCTGTTGATGTAGAAATACCAGCGGATGGCGTCGGCGCCGTACTGCGCGAGCGCCTCCATCGGATCCACGGCATTTCCCTTGCTCTTGCTCATCTTCTGTCCATTTTCATCCTGCACATGTCCCAGCACGATTACATTCTCATAGGGAGCCTTGTTGAACAAAAGCGTGGACTCCGCTAACAGCGAGTAGAACCAGCCTCGCGTCTGGTCCACCGCCTCGGAAATGAACTGCGCCGGGAACTGCGCCTCGAACAGCTCTTTATTTTCAAATGGATAATGGTGCTGCGCAAACGGCATGGCGCCGGAGTCGAACCAGCAGTCGATTACCTCCGGCACGCGGTGCATGGGCTTGCCGCAGTGCGGACAGGGGATCGTCACCTCGTCGATGTAGGGGCGGTGCAGCTCAATCTCCGCCGCCTTCGGATTGCCGCTCTTCTCCGCTAACTCCGCGCGGCTTCCGATGCACTCCATGTGGCCGCACTCGCACTCCCACACGTTCAGCGGAGTGCCCCAGTAGCGGTTTCTCGAAATGCCCCAGTCCTGTATATTCTCCAGCCAGTCCCCAAAGCGTCCCGTACCGATGGACTCGGGAATCCAGTGGATTGTGTTGTTGTTCTTTACCAGATCGTCCTTCACCGCCGTCATCTTGATAAACCATGACTCTCTCGCGTAATAGATCAGCGGCGTGTCGCAGCGCCAGCAGAACGGGTAATCGTGCTCAAATTTCGGCGCGGAGAACAGAAGTCCCTTGGCGTCCAGATCCTTTAAGACCATCGGATCCGCGTCCTTCACAAAGACGCCCGCGTAGGCCGTCTCCTTCGTCATCTGTCCCTTGCCGTCTACTAACTGCACAAAGGGCAAGTCGTACTTTCTGCCCACCTTGGCGTCGTCCTCACCAAAGGCGGGGGCGATGTGCACGATACCGGTACCATCTGTCATCGTGACATAGGAGTCGCACACGATATAAAATCCTTTTTTATGCTGTTTCTCGCACAGCTCCACCGCGCAGTCAAAGAGGGGCTCGTACTCCTTTCCCTCCAGGTCCGTGCCCGCGTATCTCTCCAATACCTCGTAGGCGGTCCCGTCCTCTGCCAGAGAGCCGAGCACGCTGTCCAGCAGCGCCTCCGCCATGTAGTAGGTGTAGCCGTCCGCCGCCTTTACCTTGCAATAGGTCTCGTCCGGGTTCACGCAGAGCGCCACGTTGCTCGGAAGCGTCCAGGGCGTGGTGGTCCATGCCAGAAAATAGCTGTCCTCGCCCACTACCTTGAAACGGGCAATCGCGGAGCGCTCCTTCACCGCCTTGTAGCCCTGCGCCACCTCGTGGGAAGAAAGAGGCGTGCCGCAGCGCGGACAGTAGGGCACGATCTTAAAGCCCTTGTAGAGCAGCTCCTTGTCCCAAATCTGCTTGAGCGCCCACCACTCGGACTCGATAAAGTCGTCGTGGTACGTCACATAGGGATCGTCCATGTCCGCCCAGAATCCAACGGCGTCCGAGAACTCCTCCCACATGCCCTTGTATTTCCACACGGATTCCTTGCACTTGGAAATAAAGGGATCCAGGCCGTACTCCTCGATCTGCTCCTTGCCGTCCAGTCCTAAGAGCTTTTCGACCTCCAGCTCCACCGGCAGCCCGTGGGTGTCCCAGCCCGCCTTGCGGGGCACCTGATACCCCTTCATCGTGCGGTAGCGGGGAATCATGTCCTTGATCACGCGCGTCAGCACATGGCCGATATGGGGTTTCCCGTTCGCCGTGGGCGGCCCGTCGTAGAACATGTAGGTCGGGCATCCGTCACGCAGTGCGATGCTCTTTTTGAAAATATCATGCTCGCGCCAGAAATTTTCAATTTCTTTTTCCCGGCTGACAAAATCCATGCCGGTTGATACTTTCTTATACATTTTCCTCTCTCCTTTTATGTGAAAGCCTTACATAGTATATTTTACATATAGTTATATGTTCCATCGTTACATAGTTCATGGTCATATGTTTTCATCATAATATGAATGGCTCAAAAAGTCAAACTTTTAATCCAATTTCAATATGAATTGCAGCACGCGGGCCGCGCAGGCCTCCATTTCCTCTCTCGTGAGCAGGCCCCGGTCCAGCGCCTCCAGCAGCCGCTCCGGGAATCCGCAGCCCATTTTCATGTCGTTTCCCGCCTTTACCTCCTTGTAGTGCTCGCCGAGCGTCCACCAGTCGGTGGTGACCATGCCGTCAAATCCCCATTCCTCCCGGAGAATCCCCTCCAGAAGATCCCGGTTCTCCGACGCCCGGTGCCCGTTGATGATATTGTAGGAGGACATGATCGCCCAGGGCTTTGCCTCCTTGACAATGCGCTCAAAGGCTTTCAGGTAAATCTCCCGCGCCGCCCGCTCCGACACGCGGGAATCGCTGTTCTTCCGGTCCGTCTCCTTGTTGTTCATGGCGAAATGCTTTACGGTCGCCCCGATGCGCTGGGACTGGATGCCCTTCACCATCGCGGCCGCCATGACGCCCGTCAGCGCAGGATCCTCCGAATAATACTCAAAATTCCTGCCGCACAGGGGATTCCGGTGAATATTGATCGCGGGCGTCAGCCAGGCGGCTATGTTGTTCTCCTTTACCTCTTTGGCTCCCGCCTCGCCCTCTCTGTATGCCAGTTCCGGGTTCCATGTGCAGGCGAGCAGCGTGCTGCACGGCCACGAGGTCGTGTTGATTCCGCACGCCGGCTCGATGCGCAGCCCCGCCGGTCCGTCCGCCGTCATGCAGTTGGGGATTCCGTACTCCGGCATATTGCCCCAGCCGAAGGTGTTCGCCACGCCGGTATTCGGCTGTCCCCCCAAAAGATGCGCGACCTCCTCGTCCGTCATCTGGGCGAGAAATTCCTCGATTGTCATTTGCCCCTCCGCCACCTCGATCAACGGGCGGACGCCTTCTTTATATAAATTTTTCAAAAAGCAGTAGGTGCCCTCCACATGGCGCACCGCCGGTTTCAGCCCGTCCAGCGCCTCCTTGTCCTGCGCGTCCAGCCCGTGCGCGTTGGGATCGTTGGGCTCGGACAAGGGCAGCGGCTCCATGCTGCCGTCTGCGAGCAGCCGCTCCTCTAAGGACGTGGGCGTTAGCCGGGCGGAGAGCTGCTCGACAATCTGGTCCTCACCCAGCGTATAATCGAGGGATTCCAGATGCGCTGCCGCCCTCACATTCTCTCCCAGATAG
>CANPZR010000201.1 GCA_947589175.1 uncultured Lachnospiraceae bacterium
CCCTCTGCCATCACGGTCGCCTTGACAGACGCGCCCTCAACGGTAGGATTGCCGACCTTGATCTCCTTGTCGCCTACCAAAAGAACCTGATCGAAAGTTACCTCGGATCCAGCCTCGGCGCCCAGCTTCTCAACCTTGATAATGTCGCCCTCCTGAACCTTGTACTGTTTACCACCGGTTGCTATAATTGCGTACATATAGCACCTCCTATAAATTTACTCGCCAACTGTGGTGTCCGCCGGAATACACCGAAATCCGGGCAGAACTATAACCTCGTTGTGCGGCATACTGGGACAGTATAACATTCCCTGTACCCCTTTGTCAAGGAAATCCGGTAAATTTTCTGATGTTTTTTATTCAAACTCCTCCAGGCCGGACTGAATCCTCGTCGTCGAGTAGGACACCTGCACCTGATCCTCGCTGATCTCCGCGTAGAACCGCTTGAAAATACGGTTGATAACGAGCGGTATGTTCTCCTCGCCCACGTTCATAAGTACAACGAGATACTGGATATCGCTGCACCGGGTGCACAGGTCCACGTTCCGGATGGACGACTTGATGGCCTCCCGCATGGCGTGAATGGCCTGCTCCTTCATCCACTCGAACTCATCCACGGACACCGTGATATCCATCGTGATCATGGCCATGTGGAACGTCTGGTGGTAGCGCTTTTCTATATTGGTTATAAACTCAAACATCTTGGCGAACATCGGATACTCCAGCTCAATCGCGCCGGGCTTGGCCGCGTCCGCCTGGTTGAGCAGCTTCTCCGTGATGATGTCCGACGTCAGATCCTCGCCGCTGTAATCGATCCACATAGAAGCGGAATCCGACGGCTGAGCCGCGCGCGACGTGGCCGTGCTGCCCACGCTGCTGTACTGGAGGTCTTTTTTGAGCTTTTCCAGCTCCAGAAGATGCTTGACCCTCTGCAAAAGAAGCTGCTTGCGGAACGGCTTCGTGACGTAGTCGAGCGCGCCCTCGCTGATGCCCTGCAGCTCGCTGTCGCCGTCCTGGGCCGTCATGAAAATAACCGGAATCTCACTGTAGGAATCCACGCTCTTTAATTTCTTGATTACCTCGTGGCCGTCCATCTCCGGCATAAATACATCCAGAAGAATCAGATCCGGCGTTATCTTTTTCAGATGCTGGAACAATTCACTGCCCGACTTGGCAAGAATGACCTCGTATTCATTTCTGAGGAGGCGCTCCGCGATCTTCAAGTTCATGAAATCATCGTCCACCACAATAATCGTAGCGCTGGAACCGCCTTCCATACCTGCTGCACTCATCTTATCAATTCCTCCTTAATCTGAAGCACCTCGCTCAATGGCCTGTTTACCTTCATTCGCGTGACCTCCACCAGCCCCAGCTTCGTAATGTCCACTAAAGCCGTGCGCGTCCTGTCCTCTTTCAGTTCTCTCTCAAACAGCTCCATCAGCTTTTTTCTGTGCTCTTTTTCCTTCATATCAATAAAATCCACTACAATGATCCCTGACAGATTCCGGATGCGGATCTGCCTGGCCGCCTCGGCGGCCGCCTCGCAATTTATCTTAAAAAACGTAGTTTCTTTATTTCTCTTTCCCTCAACGGCCTTTCCCGTGTTGACGTCGATGACCGTCAGCGCCTCGGTGGGCTCGATCACCAGATTCCCGCCGCTCTTCAGCCAGACCCGCTTCTCCAGCGCTTTCTGAATCTGATGAGAAATCCCATAGAGAAGATCGAGCGGGTAGGATGCGTCCTCGTACAGCTCCACGATCTCCCCGAACCGCGCCCGCAGGCCGTCATGCAGCTCAGGGATGTCCGTGACAATCCGATCGATCTCTCCCTCTCGGCAGCTTACAATATACTTCTCGTAAAAGGGCATCTCCTTCCGGAGAAGGGAAAAACCGGCGCGGTACCGTCCCTCGTCCAGAATCCGGCGCAGCTCCCCGCACAGGCTCCGGCACTCGGCGAGAATCTCCGCGTCCCCGGCCGTCTCCGCGTTGGTGCGGAGCACGATGCCGTACTCCTCATCCTCAAATTCCCCTAACAATAACTTTAACTGTTCCAGTCTGGATTGGTCAAGTATTTTTTTAGAAATTGCCTTATTTTTATTTTTCGTGGTAATGACGCAGGTGCGCCCGGCAATTTCCGGAAACGCCGTGAGCACCGGCTGCTTGGTCTTTACCGCGGCCTTTTTCACCTGGACGACGAGCTCTCCGCCGCACCGCCTCTGCCCCTCCGGCACTTCCGGCAGGGGAAGGTAGCCCGTGACACGGCCGTCCGCGCCCTCGTCTCTGGAAAATTCCACAAAGGCGGCGTTTATGTTCTTCACGATGTTCTGAATCCGCCCCACATAGATATCGCCCACGCCGGCCGGCTGCTTTTCCTCTCCTACTAATATATCGTATATTTTATCCTTTTTCATGAACAGCAAAAGAAGCCGCCCCTGAAAACGGGTGATGACAATCTGATTCCGGGTATCCACCATCTCAATCCTCTTTATCCGTTCTCTGCTCTCATTTGAAATGCATTTCGGCCCTGCATGAATCTTCGGTCCTGTTCTCTCTGCTCTTATTTAAAATGCATCTGGAGCCTGTGAACCTGGCAGGCACAGGGCTCCCACCGCCATCCGGCTGCCCGGGCAAACGCCTGTGCCACCGGCTCCGGCTTGATATTGATCTCGCTGCCGCTTCTCAGCTGCAGAAAAATCGCCCGCCCCTCATAGGGACAGTGTATCGCGCCGTACTGTTCGCCGGTCTTTTCGGAAAATTCCTCCAGGCTCAGCCCATCCGCCAGAATATAGGGCTTTACGTCCATCTCCTTCTCGGATGATTTGGACTTTTTCACAATCAAAATCCGCGGCTGCTCCATAAACGCGCGCCACTGGCCAGCAAGCTCCGGCGGGAGCGCGCCCGGCTCCTTTTCTACTATCATATAGTCCGCCGCCGTCAGAAGTGACATGGAATTTTTAAAATTATCCGGCATGATCTCCAAGCCCGTGACAAACAATTCATCCGACATGAAACGGTTCATATAGCGGACAAATTCATCAGAATCCTCCGTGGGAAGGGAGTTAAATTCCACATCCACATACTCCCCGTCGCTGGTGATCCCCACCCCCAGGGGCGAGGCGAAGCTCATGACCGGGTGGGGGCTGTATCCCTTCGTGTACTTCACGTCCAGACCGGCCCGGCGGAGGGCTTTCTGGAAAAAGCGCATGCAGTCCAGATGGCCGATGAACTTCAGCGATCCGGTCTTGACAAACCTGATTCGGGTCTTCATGTCTCATGCCCTTCCTTTCTGTCCCGCGTGCAGATTCCGGCTCCGAACACAGCCGCCCCGCAGCCGCTGCACTGCTCCATGCAGTTCGGGGTCGTTATCCCCTGGCGGGCTCTCTCGTACTCGCGCCGCAAAAACTGTCTGCTGACGCCGATATCAATGAAATCCCACGGAAAAATCTCGTCGGGATCCCGTTCTCTATAATTGTAGAAATTCTTGTCAACTCTACATTCTACAAGTGTCTCATCCCACACGTCCGGCCGAAAATAATCGGTCCACGCGTCAAACAGGCACCCCTTCCGGTAGGCCCTCTCAATCACCGGCGCCAGCCGACGGTCCCCTCTGGCAAAAATCCCCTCCAGCTCCGAAGTGGCGGCGTCGTGGCAGGTGTACCGGAGCGAACGGCGGTTGAGCTGCTCGCCCATTTTCTCCTTCAAAAAACGGCGCCTCTGTTCAAAATACTCAGCGGTGCCCATGGGCGCCCACTGGAACGGGGTAAAGGGCTTCGGCACGAAAAAGGACGTGCTGGCGGTAATCTCCGGCCGCCCCGACCGCTGCTCCTTCGGGAGCTCGAAATAGGCGGCGGCAATCTTGTTGGCAAGCGCCGCGATCGCCGCAATGTCCTCGTCTTCTTCCCCCGGCAGCCCCAGCATAAAGTAGAGCTTCACCCGGCTCCACCCGCCCTGAAAAGCCTCCCAGGCTCCCTGTACGATGGCCTCCTCGGTCAGCCCCTTGTTGATCACGTCCCGCATCCGCTGGGAGCCCGCCTCCGGCGCGAAGGTGAGGCTGGTCTTTTTCACATCCTGCACCTTGCTCATGACGTCCAGCGAAAACGCGTCGATTCGCAGGGAGGGAAGCGCGATGTTGACTTTCCGCTTCCGGCACTCGTCAATCAAATAATATACCAATTCCGGCAATTCCTCGTAGTCGCTGGAACTCAGGGAGCTCAGCGTAATCTCGTCGTAGCCGGTATTGTCTAACATCGTAAGAGCCTGTTTTTTCAAAAATTCAACGTTTCTCGGACGAATCGGGCGGTAGATCATGCCCGCCTGACAGAAGCGGCATCCCCGGACGCAGCCCCTCTGAATCTCCAGCACCACCCGGTCCTGCGTGGCGCGGATGTAGGGCACCAGAGGCTTAGACGGGTAATAGGTGTCCTCCATGTCCGTCACGACCTGCTTTTTCACGCGTTCCGGCGCCTCCCCGCAGTTCGGCTCCATCGCGGCGATGGTCCCGTCCTCGCGGTAGGTCACGTCGTAAAGGGACGGCACATACAGCCCCGGAATCCGGGCCGCCTTTCTCAGAAAATCCCGCCGGCTCTCCCCCTCGGTCCGGGAGCGCTTGTACAGATTCAAAAGTTCCCGGTACGACGTCTCCCCCTCTCCGATGTAAAAAATGTCGAAAAAGGGCGCAAGCGGCTCCGGGTTGTAAGTGCAGGGGCCTCCTCCGATCACGATGGGATCGCCCCAGGAGCGGTCCTCCCCCCGCAGGGGAATCCCCGACAGATCTAAAATCTGTAATATATTTGTATAGCACATCTCATACTGAATGGTAATCCCCAGAAAGTCAAAATCCCGCACGGGATCCTGAGTCTCCAGGGCAAAGAGAGGAATCTTCTCCTCCCGCATGATCCGGTCCAGATCCGGCCAGGGCGAGTAGACCCGCTCGCAGTAGGTGTCCTCCCAGGAGTTGAACATATCGTAGAGAATCTGGATGCCCAGATGGGACATGCCGATCTCGTAGACGTCGGGAAAGCACATGCAGAAGCGGACGTCCACGGAGGCCGGGTCCTTCTTTGCCATATTCAGTTCGCCTCCGATGTATCGGGCCGGTTTCTCCACCCGCATCAGAATGTCGTCCCTCAGCGCCAGTTTTCTCATGGTTGTCCTCTCTTTTAT
>CANPZR010000202.1 GCA_947589175.1 uncultured Lachnospiraceae bacterium
GTGAATGCTCCCTTCTTGATAGTCTTAACTGTTGCAGGAAGAGAAACCTTGGTTGCTTTCTTGCAGTTAGCAAATGCCTTAGCATCGATAGTTGTAACCTTGTACTCTACGCCGTCAATCTCAACGGTGCTGGAAACCTTTACACTTTTCTTTGTAGAAGTTACCTTGCTGATTGTTGCGTTACCACTTGCCGTTGTCTTTACCTTCTCTTTCACACCGTTGTTGGTGACTGTTGCAGTCTGCTTCTCCGGCTCCGGAGCGTCTGTAGGGCTGCCAGCAGCACCTGCTACAGCAGCAGAACCTAATGTAAGAGCAGCAGCTAAAGTACAAACCAACACTTTCTTCATTGCCTTAATCACTTTTAATATCCTCCTTTCTCCTTTATTTATATTGAGAAAACCGGACAATCCATAGATTACCCGGTGAACTCACCGGTTCTGGCATCTTACTGCTTGTAATAGTACTGGTCGCTATAGTATTTGCCGCCATACCCATACTTTCCTGTATAGTACTTACCGTAGTACCTGCCATACTTGCCATATCTCTTGGCATAATAACCGCCCTTGCCGCCCTGTACGCGGTTCAGAACGATACCTAACAGCGGACATCCCGCTCTCTCCAGCTGGCGGATTGAATTTTTCACAATGCTCTTGGATGTGATTCCGCCTCTCACAACCAAAATCGCCCCATCGCATAAGTACCCGATCCGCTCTCCGTCGGAAACCATGTTCAACGGAGCCGAGTCAACAAATACATAACGGTACTTCTCAGCCATATAGTCTAGCATCTTCTCAAAGCGCTCGCTCTCTAAAAGCATGGACGGGTTGATGACGTTGTCCGTGTTGGGCAGTATGTCGCCATTTTCCCACTGAGTCTGCAATATGGCGTCTTCTATCGGATAATCTCCGGCAAGGTAATGGGACGTACCCTTGATCTTGCCTTTCTTTTCCTGCGTAATCTCATACTTGTCAGCCATGACTGACTTCCTCATATCCGCGTCCAGCAGAATCGACGGCGTCCCCGCCTCAGCCATCTGCCTCCACAGCTGCATGGTGACAAAGCTCTTTCCCTCATCGGGCATGGTGCTGATAACCATGATCTTTCGTATATCGGTACCCAGAAAGCTGATGTTGACACGGAGCCGGTTGACCGCCTCTTCCATTGCATAAGGAAGCTCGGGCATATTTCCTATATTAACCTTGTTCATTTTTCTGCTTCCTCCTGCTCTTTCTGCGCTTCGCCTTTTCCTTGCTGATCTCCTTCTCTTTCTTATCGGAGATGGATTCCACGTCGCCCTCCGGAATCACCGTCAGCGGCATGACGCCGAACGTCTTTTCTACATCCTCAGCCGACTTAAGCGTATCATCCGTCACGAAGAAGAATGTGAGGACGCCCAGCACTAATACCAGAGCGACCAACGCGCCAATCGCCGTATTCTTAAGCAAGCTCGGCGAACTCTGTTTCTCCGGCAGAATCGCTTTCTCCGCGATGTTCGGCTCGGAAGTATCCATCAGCTCCGGCAGCTCCTTCACCGCCTTCTCAGCCAGCGCATTGGCAATAATCTGCGCCTCTTCGGGAATCGTGCTCTCCACTGTCACTGTCAGGATACGGGTATCCGTAATCGTAGAAATGGATACCATGTTAAGCAGTTCCTCATAGGTGTAAGGCAGCTTTTCTTCCTTGATCACTTCCTCAAAAATCGGACGAACCTTAAGCAGCTCTTCATAGTCCGACGAAAGGGATGTACCAATGTTCAAGTCGGTCAGATCCACGATGGAATCACTGGATGCCGACACCATATATAACTTCGAAGTCGCTGTAAACTTCGGCGTTATCAGATACACAGTAATAAGACCCGCAATCAGCGCTCCTATTATGAAAGTGGAAAGGATGAGAACCCATCTGCTGCGGTAATAGAAAAACAATTCCAGCAAATCAATCTCAAATTCATCCTCTCTCTCATTGTTTACCGGGGTAAGCCCCGTCTGTTGTTGACTCATCAAAACTTCCTCTCTATTCTACTGGTTTCAATCCATACAGATCCGTCATAACATCTACCAGAGAATCCGGGTCGATGTAGAACTCTGCGTGATCAATACCGTCCCCCAGCACCCGGCCGACCTTTGACGTGCCTTCGATCTGGCGGATTCCGGTATTTTCTCCCTCCGACATGGATTTTGTCATACGTGACAGCTGCCTGCCTGTAATATCCGTCACAGCCACGTCCTGCAGCTGCTGGTATAAGCGGTTCACAAATGTAGGATCTTCATCCGCCATCTGCTTGGCTTTCTCCAAAAACTTCTTCATGTATTGGTTCTGCCGTCTCATGCGGGAAATATTATCCTCGTCTCCCACGTTAAAACGGTCATGAATAAATGTGTAAGCCTGCTCATCCGTTAAAAGTATAGTTTCGTTTTGTGTCAAACTTTTGTCAACTTTAGAGAAATCATCTTCAATTGTAACCTCAACGCCCCCTACGGCATGATTCAGCTGAGCAATCGCGTCCATGGTCAGCGAATAATATCCATCAATTGGCAGCTTGCCAAGCAGATCCGATACGGCGTCTACCGTGTTCTCGCAGCTCTGCTCTTTGGTGCCGCCATACCAGTGAGCGGTACAGAGCTGAATGTGGCCGGTGGCTGCTCCCTTGCCGTTGCGTCCCAGCATCCTGATCTTCGTTATCGTGTCTCTGTTAAACTGTATAAATCCGTAGGTGTCGTCTGTCTTGTCCAATACAATAAGGAGAAGGAAATCCGCCATGGATCCGCGATAATCATCGCCCTCGGCCTCCTCATTGCCGGAAGCGTCTGTTCCCATAAACAAATATGTCTCAAAGTCGTGGTAATAGTTGTATTTCTCGCCATCCAGCTTGATGGTGCCCTTTGGCTCTTCCGTCTCTGCCAACACGTCGTCCGCAAAGATATTGTCGTTGCTCATGGCCATGTCAGAAGCGGGCTCAGATCCGCTCAGCTGACGAAGCACAAGCCACAGTCCGGCCATCAGAACGATCATGCCAATCAGAAGCAGTATGATTTTTACCTTTTCCTTCTTATACATATGCGCCCAACAACCTTTCTCCCAATTCATCTATGGACTGTAAAACGCCGCCGCCTGACTTTTCCTTTATAATCAGCCTGCCCTCGGCGAGGTTCGGCTTACGGTATTCTGTGTTGTGGCAGTCGCTCCCGAGAAGCACCGGGAATCCGCTGTCCAAAAATTTCAAGTTGAACTTTCTCTTCTTTCGATCCTGAAAACTTCCCGCGTTGATCTGCGCGTAGAGAGGAAGTTCAAAAACCTTCTGCCATATGGACTTATCCTTCTGAAAAGGATAATAGCGCTCTATATGGGCTAGTATGACTGTCAGCTTCTGTTTTTTGACAATTCTGGAAACATCTTCATAAATTTCCTTAGTCCACTGCGCAAAGGGCATCTCCAGCAAAATCAGCGATGTACCTTCCAGACAGAGGCTCGGAAGCAGCTCCGCCTTCCCCATCCCCGGAAAGTAATATACCTCTGCGCCGACGATGATGCGGGGCATCCAGTCTTCTCCCTG
The DNA here is from genome assembly GCA_947589175.1 of uncultured Lachnospiraceae bacterium. Taxonomy (GTDB): domain Bacteria; phylum Bacillota; class Clostridia; order Lachnospirales; family Lachnospiraceae; genus Eubacterium_F. The sequence goes on from CANPZR010000202.1 coordinate 3,554, forward strand.
TTCCTTCTGCTGGTTCGCAAATGCCTCTACCTGAGCGTAACTCTCGGCTCTCTTTTTCAAAAAACGGGATACCGACTCGCTGTCTGCATAAAAATGGGGCGTTGCTACTACTGTCTCAACCCCCTGCTGATGTTCCATCTTAAGCAATCGGGCCGTCTCTTCCATAGATCTGCTTCCATCATCGATACCTGGAAGTATATGAGAATGGAAATCAATCACCCGATCACCTCCTGCCAAATCCAAACCAGTTCTAAATTTCTTTTACATGGGCTATTTTACCCCGACTTTATATTTCTGTCAATATCTAAATATTACAAAAAAATTGGTTATTATAACAAGACTTTGGGATATTTTCCTAATGACGCAGGAATGGCGGGACATAAGCCCCGCCACCTTGAGAGATACAAAATGAAAATCAAAAACCTTAGTTTGTAATTGTCTCCTGAGTCTCTTTGTCAAAGAGATGAATCTTGGAAGCATCCAGCGCGATCTTGATGGTGTCTCCCGGACGAGCTGTCGTTCTGGGATTTACGCGCACAGTGATGTCATAATTCTCTACTGTAAAGTACAGGAACACCTCAGCGCCTAACATCTCGTATACCTTAACAGTAGCCTCGAGGGTAGTCTCCGGTGAATTGCTGATGAACATCTCTTCATCTTTAATATCCTCCGGACGGATACCGAAGGTAACGATCTTGTCCTTGTATCCGGCATCCAGAAGCTTCTTTGCCTTGCCTTCCGGCAGCTTCACGGAATTGGAGCCGAACATAAGAACTACGTCGCCATCTGTCTCCACTACCTTCGCATCAATAAAGTTCATCTGCGGAGATCCGATGAATCCTGCTACGAACAGGTTCTTCGGCCTCATGTACAGGTCTAACGGAGAATCTACCTGCTGAACTACGCCGTCCTTCATAACTACGATACGGGTTCCCAGTGTAAGGGCCTCGGTCTGGTCATGGGTTACGTAGATAATCGTCGTCTCCAGTCTCTGATGAAGCTTGGAAATCTCAATACGCATCTGTACACGGAGCTTTGCATCCAGGTTGGAAAGGGGCTCATCCATCAGGAACACCTTAGGATTACGCACAATAGCACGGCCCATGGCAACACGCTGTCTCTGTCCACCGGAAAGAGCCTTCGGCTTGCGGTCTAACAGGTGCTCAATGTCAAGAATCTTAGCTGCCTCATGTACCAGGCGGTCGATCTGATCTTTCGGAGTCTTGCGAAGCTTCAGACCAAATGCCATGTTGTCGTATACCGACATATGTGGGTACAATGCGTAGTTCTGGAATACCATTGCAATATCACGATCTTTTGGTTCTACGTCATTGACCAGTTTGTCCCCGATCCAGAGCTCGCCGCTGGAAATCTCCTCCAGTCCGGCAATCATACGAAGCGTCGTTGACTTTCCGCATCCGGACGGACCTACGAAGATGATGAACTCCTTGTCCTCGATCTCCATGTTGAAGTCCTTCACCGCATGGAATCCGTTCGGATACACTTTATTGATGTTTTTCAATGATAAACTTGCCATTTTTATTCCTCCTAAATTTTTTTGTAACATCTGAAATATATAATACACTATTTT
>CANPZR010000203.1 GCA_947589175.1 uncultured Lachnospiraceae bacterium
TTTCAATAGATTTATGTGAAATGCACCATGCAAAATGTTGTTTTTTGAAAAAATAGCCTGCTATAGAATCCATTTTTACAACCCAGCCAAGAACTGTTCTTGCAATATTACCTTGACAAGCGAGGTATTATGTGTTTTAATATAACTATGGCGCATTCACTTTATGAACAACAATTTTACAAAAAAGTTTTATTTCAAAAAATTTTACTTTAAAGAGTTTTGCGGAAAAAAGTTTTGAAGTAATTTTAGAAAAATCGAAATACTAAACATCGAAAAAACAGGGGGAATGAATATGTCGCTTGCATCGGACCTGATCCGTGGTCACACCGAGACTATCATATTAGCACAACTGATGGTCCGGGACAGTTATGGCTACCAGATCAACAAGACCATTCTGGAAAAGACGAATCAGGAATATGAATTGAAGGAAGCTACGCTGTACTCCGCCTTCCGCCGTCTCGAACAGGCCGGATTCATCTGCTCCTACTGGGGCGACGAGGCGAGCGGCGCCAGACGGCGCTATTACACCATTACGCCGGAAGGGCGGAATAACTACCGCCTCCGCGTGGAGGAGTGGGAAAAGACCAAGCAGATTATCGACGTGCTGGTCTCCCAATCCGCAGTCTGTGACGGGGACGCCGCGGACAAAACATAATCCGACAGGAAAATTTTACAGACAGCACTTCACGCTCGGCTTGATTTTATTATGCCTTGCTTGATCTTATTATGCTCGGCTTGATTTTATTATACTTTGCTTAATTTTATCCTATTTTGCCTGGCAAATTTAGAATGGAGGAAAATCAATGGAAGAAAAACTGCGCGCTCACATGGATGAACTGTTCCGGGACGCGGTGCCGACGGAGCAGACCCGTGAGATCAAAGAAGAAATATTACAAAATATCACCGATAAATACCACGATCTGCTGGCGGAGGGAAAATCCGAGCAGGCCGCTTATCAGATTGCCATCTCCGGAATCGGAGATCTGGATGAACTACTTACATTTGTAAAACCGCAGTCGCAAAATAACGAGACGGCGTCTTTCTCTAACAAAAGGACTATGGCCTCTGGCGGCGCCGGTAATGGGATGCAGTCCCAACATATTGAGCCGTCGTCTCAGCGTGTTGCGTCATCGTCTCAACATATTGAGCCATCGTCTCCAAATGCCGGGGCGTCGTCTCAGCATGTGAAAACGACTAAAAAGAAAAAGAGCCCTCTCGTTATAGCGCTCATCGTCTGCGGCTGCCTGATCGGCGCCCTCCTGATTGCCGCCTTGATCTGCGGCCTGCTCGGCGTGCCCATTCTGCGCCTCGGCGGCGTGGAGATTTTCAGCGGCACGTCCTACGCCAACGCGGACCAATATATCTGCGGCGACGGCGTCATCTCCGGCGAGGAACTGTCCGAGCACCCCCTGAAGGCCATTCACATAACATGGGTCAGTGGAAATGTCCGCGTCTTTCCGTCGGATTCCAATTCCATCAAGCTGACGGAAAAGGGCGGAGAAACCCTGTCGGACAAGGAAAAAATGCATTATTATTACCACAACGGCACGCTGGACATCCAGTACGGCCAGAGCGGATTTTCTCTCTTTCGGAAAATGGATAAAGACACGGCGCTGGAGATCGCCCTCCCGGCGGAAATTTTCATAGATTCAGAGCCGATTGATCTTACCGGCAGTTTCGTGAGCAGCGAGGTATCTCTAGAGGATATCACCGCGGACCAGCTCTCCATCGACACGGTCAGCGGCAACGTCACGTTTACCGGGAGCTGCCGCGATGTCGAGTTTGATTCCGTCTCCGCCGATCTGAACCTGTCCTCAAAAACGATTCTGTCGGAATGCGAAACGGATACAGTCAGCGGAAATGTGATATTAAAAGTGCCGGATTCCTCCTCTTTCCACATCGAGTTCGACAGCGTCTCCGGCCAGTGTTCCAATCATTTCTCCGGGGATGAAAAAAGCGGCGGCGAATATGAGGGCGCCGTGGGCGAGAACCCCGGAAAGAACTCCTATGAATTTGATTCCGTCAGCGGGGACGTGGATATCGCCCCGCTGCGGTAACCCAGATATAATCACTAACAGCCGTGGCTTTTGCCACGGCTGTTGCCGTTATATGCCGGCGCAATTTCCGGCGGGCCGAGGACTTTTTTATTCCAGCGTGAGGTCTCCGTCTGCCACCCATCCCAATCGCTTCACGAGGGCGTGGACAGCCAGCGAAAACAGCGCCGGGAGAATAAAGGAAATGAGAATCAGCCCGCACCAGTCCTGCCAGGTGACAGCCGCCTTTGTCCCGGCCGCCACGTCGTTCATCCAGCCGGTGTAAACGCCGATCTGTCCCACCAGACCGCAGGTTCCCATGCCGGAGGAGACGGGCGTGCCGTTCATCTCCAGATGAAATACGCAGGTGGCAAGAGGTCCGGTAATCGCGGACGCCACAATCGGCGCGATCCAGATTCTCGGATTTTTGATGATATTGCCCATCTGGAGCATGGATGTACCGATTCCCTGGGAAATCAGACCGCCCCATTTATTTTCACGGAAGGAAATCACGGCAAAGCCCACCATCTGGGCACAGCATCCCGCCACAGCGGCTCCGCCCGCCAGTCCCGTCAGTCCCAGCGCCGCGCAGATAGCGGCGGAGGAAATCGGGAGCGTCAGCGCGATTCCCACGAACACCGATACCAGAATGCCCATCAGGAACGGCTGCAAATTCGTCGCCCACATAATCAGATTGCCGACTTTCATCGCCGCCGCGCCGAGAGCGGGCGCCCACCAGGCGGAGAGGGCCACTCCCACGCCAATTGTCACAAGCGGCGTCACCAGAATATCGATTTTCGTCTCCTTCGACACGGCCTTGCCGAACTCCGACGCCACGATTGCCACAAAGAGAACCGCTAACGGCCCTCCCGCGCCTCCGAGCGCATTGGAGGCAAAGCCCACCGTAATCAGCGAAAACAGCACTAACGGGGGACAGTGCAGCGCAAATCCGATCGCGACCGCCATCGCCGGACCGCTCATGGCCGAAGCCAGTCCGCCCACCGTGTACTCGCTCCCCGCTACCGTCGCCACGGTCTGAGCCAGGAAGGGGATGTGGAACTGTCTGCCCAGGGTATCCAGAATCGTCCCGATGAGCAGCGAGCAGAAAAGTCCCTGGGCCATAGCGCCCAGCGCGTCGATGCCGTATCGCTTCAGCGATATCTCAATGTCTTTTCTCTTTAGAAATGCCTTAATCTTTTCCATCTTAAGTTCCTCTCTTATCTTTTTTTGATGAGCGAAAGTAAAGCCCCGTTCATCGAATTTTTCCGTTATAATACCACAACATGATACATAAGTAAAGGAAAATTTATATCCGGCCCGATTATCTGGCTGGGTTATCTAGCTAAATTAACTAGCTAGTCATATTTAGCTAGATTATAGTTAGATTATCTATCTAGCTAGTCAGCTTCGCTACTTCCTTTAAAATCAGAAGGATATCCCCCTCCTTGACCTCCTCATTTTCCATCTGATTAATTTCCATAATAGATTCGATGGTGGTAAAAAACCGCTTGGCGATGTCCCAGAGCTTTTCGCCCGCCTGCACCACATAGCCGATGATGCCCGGCTCTCGGCTGCGCTCCTTCCAATCGATGGGCTCGCTCTCGAAATTGGCGATAATCGGCTCCTCAATGCGCTCAAAGGCGATGACCTCCAGCGACGCGACCGCCTTGATCTCAATTTCCTTGTCCCCGGCTATGGCGCCGCTGATCTGCTCCAAGCAGGCCTGGAACCAGACGTTGCTCGTCTCATCCAGGCCGTCCGCCTCCACGAACTGGGAAAACGGCAGCGTTCCCTTTACCGACGCCAGCGGAATCCGCTCGTCCTCCGTCCGGTACAGGACACTCACATCCAGAACGCCCTCCACCTGCACGCCATTTTCCTTCTGCTCCCGCCGATCGACCCGAATTTCACCGCAGACGTCCCAGATCTGCAGGGGCACCCGGTCGTCCACCAAGATTTTTCCGCTAATCCGCGCCCGGCTCTTATTTTGCAGAATCAGATTTTCAAAATAGGAGTCCTCATAGATGGGATAGCATTTTTCTTGTGTAGAATAAAAATCCGTCAAAAGCTCCAGCTGCTCCTGTCCGTAGACCTTGATGTCAAATCCCACCACGATTTCCGCGTCCAGCACCCGGCTCTCGCCATCCTCGTCCTCCTTGATTTCTAAATCCCGTCCGTGGATGTCCGTCGCCACCTGCGCCACCATGCCCGCCTCGCAGCCGCTGCACTCCAGGCTCCCTTCAATCGGAATCATATTTTCATAAAAATTCATCTCCGGGTTCTCGCTGTCGCTGAGATAAATGACAAACAGCCTGGCCTGACCGTCCACCCTGAGCTCGTTTTCCTCCATCCGGGTATTCATCTCGCCCAGCCGTATATCCGAGTACAAAATCTGTCCGATAGAATCCTTCGTCCCCGGAATTTTCCACTCGTCCCGCACCCGGAGCGTATCTTTTCGCGTAAACGCCAGCCGGGAAATGTCCAGCACCTTTTTCTGTATGTACACATTTTCGCCGTCCTCCAGATCCACCGCGCCCTCGCCGTCGGTGACCGTCTCCGCGGACACCTCCAGATTGATAATGGCCTTCAGGCCCAGCTTCCGGGAATTGATCAGCTCGCTCCTAAGATCCTCCACGGTCGGGTGCACCGTCAGCTCGTCGTCCCGGTTGGCACAGGATAAGGGAATCGCCTCCTCAAAAGGAATGCTGCCGTTCATTTCACTGACCGGCATATCACCGTCCACGGCATACAGAATCTGAAACAGCAGCTCCCCTCTCACGCTGGCCTTGCCATCCGCCATGCGCACCTCCTCAATCTGTACATTTCCCTGTTCCTTCATAATCGTGAGCGCGTCCGGTTTTGCGTCCGGCACGTTAAAATCCCGGTCAAGGGTAATCTGCCTGGAATCTCTGCAGTTACACCGGTTCATGTGAACCCGCTTCGTAATCAGTCTCAAATCCGCTGCCTCCTTGTATCAATATCGCGCGACAGTCATGGGCTCTCACCATTCCTGTTCCCTAAATCATATTCATTTTTTGCCCGAATTAGAACTTTTTTTTGCAATACAGACAAATAGGTGGTATAATA
>CANPZR010000204.1 GCA_947589175.1 uncultured Lachnospiraceae bacterium
CTGCTGGTTTACAAGATGGAGATGGAAGGACTGGTCAAGAAGCATCCAGAATGGGAAGATGCCATGGGTACAGATACACCATAGAAAGCAGAGAAACAGGCAGAACACATAGTAATAAGTTTGGGATTCGCTTTGTCAAAGTGGGATGCCGCACCAAGGTCCGGGTGAACGGAACGGTTATGGAAAGGCGGCGGTTATAATGAAAAAAATAGATGTATGGGAAATTGTGTATCGGCTGGTCATTTTGGCGGCGGCAGCGGTTCTTGTGGCGCCGGGACTGCCAGCGGAGGCCAGAACAAAGTGCAGGTTATCAGCAGCCCGAAAGACGATGAGGACAGGACAGTCATGCACATTATCCTTGAAGGGAGCGCCTAAGAAGGCAAGGGCGGGAAAACTAAAGTGGACTTCTGGAAATAAGCAGATAGTGTCCGTCCGCAGGAAAATCGGGAACAGAGCTGTGTTAAAAGCGAAGAAAGCCGGAAGAACGATAGTCAGGGCAAGGTTTAAGGGCAGAACCTATAAATGCAGAATCATTGTAAAAGAGCAAAAGAGAGAAGGAGTAGAAGGTGGGGATACGCCCGCATTGAATGCCACAGCAGTAGAGCTGCATTATATCGAAGATTATGCGGTTCCGTATATCGGGAAGGATCCGACGCATTATGATTCGTTTCAGTTCTGCGTTACCGGAACGGAGGCCTCTGTGAAAGACTGGGTTATAGAGGGAGATCCGCAGGTGAAGAAAAGATACCAGATTACAGATGATGGCGCGGTTCGGATGGTATTAGGTAATGATTTTGGCGAAGCATACTCACAGTGTACGGTAAAGGCCCGGCTGTCCGATGGGACAGAGCTGACGGCAACCGTAAGGGGCTATGATGATATTGCATTGTATATACAGAAAGTATTTGCGGACTTTAAGGAAACATATATTACCGATAATATGACAGAATATGAGAAGATGGATAGGGCGGCATGGTATCTGAGCGCGGAATATGACTACAGGCTGTATCAAGATGACTGGTGCGAATACATTGTCACAGGGAGCGGGGATTGTATGGCGAGCAGATTCGCCGTGATGTATCTGTGCCGTTATCTGGGACTTCACGCAGCTGCCTGTCCGGATTTTGACGCCCATGGCGATACCGTTGTGCGGGCAGATGGCAAGGTGTATCTGGTGACTACCGGTTATCGGGGTGAAAAGCCGAGATATTATCAGATTGTGGAGATGTCAAGGGAACTCTTTGACCGGAGAAACGAGAAAAATGGCATTGATCCGAAGTACATCTGGGAAGACTGATTAATGCAGACCAGACAGAGAGATAATGGAGGGGAAGTGGCTAGGGAGTGTTACCCTACCACTTTCCCGAATACAAAGAACTCATCATTTTCTTTGATCTCTCTGGGCTGGTATTTTTTATGGTTCAGGGAGATCAGAAGCGTCTTTCCGTTCTGGTGTTCCAGTTTCTTGATAAAGCCTTCTCCGTTATGAAAGAAGATGCCGATCTCACCGTCCTCAAGCTCTTTCTGGGCGCGGACCCAGACAGTCTGCCCATTGATATACTGCGGCTCCATGCTGTCGCCGGATATGGTGACGCCAAAGTCTGCCGTCTCCGGGACTTCACTGCCGACATCAATTTCGTCATAGGCGTCGCTGTCCAGATAGACTCCGTTGCCGGCAGAAACCGGAAGATGAAATAACTTCATTGTCCGTTTTGCAGGGAATGACAGGATTTCAGCCGGTTCTTTTTTGTATAGGCCGCTGGCCCGGAGTATGTCTGCATAGTCGGAGACCATTTTCTGACCGGCTTCATTAAGATCGTAGAGCAGTGAAGGAACCGTGTTCCTGTCGAAAGCTGCCCGTATGTCTGAAATTTCCAGAATATCACACAGTATCAAAAGCAGTTCGCCGGAGATTCGGATCCGACCGGATTCCCAGTTGTATATCATCTGATTGGTTACATTGTAGCCTCTGTCACGAAAAGCACAGGCTGCCTCAACTTGTGACATATGGCAGTCTGTCCGCAATTTCTGTATATATTCGCCCAGATTCTTCATGGATTACCTCACCTCTTTAATGTCATTTCTAAACATTTCTGTGCCATATTATACTATGGAAAATAAGGAAAAGCAAGGCTTTTTTGATACAAAATATTCAAAATAGATAAAAAATAACGAAAAACACACTTGAAATATTCATAAAAGTGATTTATAATAGCCATACAGCCGAACATACATTCGCGTTTTCCGAGCGGTGTGCGGAGAACAGGGATGCCGATTTTTATTGCAGAGGTGAAGTAATTGAATGATACGATGATTAGAAAGAGAGACACTGAGGATGAAACGTTGACAACAAGTGGACGGAAAAAAGCCTATCAGATTGGGAAAAGCGGGGAACACAGAGCCGACATCACGATACGCTGCAGGCGTTGCAACCAGTTCCTTCTAGGCTATGATCTGGCATACGATGACGATAAGCGCATTCTGGAGCGGATCACTTTGCCGCCGTGCCGGTGCAAAAGGGTTCTGACTCTTATGAAATATACGGAAGGAATGCTCCGTAAACAGGCAGTGGACAATATCGTCCGGCTGTAAGTAACTTGAGACACGAGGCTTTATCGAGCATGGAAAAGCCTCATCAGTAAAATTAAATGAGGGCGCCACCTGTAAGGGCGGTATTTGCATTTAGGACAGATATCAAGCACCAGAGACACAGGGGAACAGCACAGTATAGAGATACTGGCGTTTCCCGGTGTGGATGGTGCTTTTTTTATGTCTGTAGGTGTCCTTTTCTGGCTGTTCCAGCCCGGAAAGGACAAAATTATGAAAAAAGAAGCAGTAGCAAAAAAGGATGTAAGACAGTTTACAGAGGAAGAATGCCAGGCAATGGGGGCGCGGATTCGTGAAGCCCGTGAGGAAGCAGGGATGAAGCAGATCGAGCTGGCGGAATTTCTGGCTATCGGGAAGAATCAGATGTATCGGATTGAAAACGGCCAGACGCCGTGCAAGACCGAGTATTTGTTTGAAATTTCACAGATTCTGGGCGTTTCCCTTGATTATCTGTACTTTGGTGAAGCTGTGTCTAACGAGATGCGGGAGATGATGGAGATGTGCCAGGGCAGGGGAATCAGGGAGATTCGGAAGGCAGTGGATATTTTAAGGGCATTTTTCGGATGAGACAGCCGCCATACTGCGACAGTCGTCTTACAAAGTAGGCAAAATGCCCAAAGAGTATCTTTCTAGGGCGATGAATGGAGCGTTCTATGATTTATGATAAAAGTGTCGAACAAAGCAGGTATTCGGCACAGGACAGAGTTTGGAAGGAGGGCTTTAGAAAATGAGTAAAGATAGAAAAGCGAGAACTACAGATAAACATGGACGGGGTTGGAGGACTGGCATATGCCAGGGGGATGTCTTGCTGGTGCATTTTGGCGGGAACCGGAAAGGAAGCAGGAGCCTTTCTGGAGACCATCCGGCATATGTAATGAGCAGCGATGACAGAATGAAAACAGACCATGTGCTGATGGTCATTCCGCTTTTCCGCAGCCCGTCAAAGGATACAGCTGCTAAAGATATAGAGATTGGACCGATGGATTGCCGGGGACTTCGCCGCTTGGAATATGCGCAGATTATGAACATGCAGAAGATCAGCAGGTATCAGATTGTCAGGAGAATTGGGCGGGTGAAAAATGAAGCCGTGCATAAGGAGCTGCTGGCGTCTATATGGGGACAGGTAGGTGATCGGAATGAGTGACCGGAAAGTTTCGGAAGAATGCTATGATGATTTTTTTGACCATAGGCTGACTTATCAAAATGTGGACTATGTCATACATGAAAACGGCGTTACTGTGTATGACAAGAATAACCGCGTGCTGGGGGAGTATCCCACAGAGACAGAAGCGCTGGAGGCAATCCGGCAGATGGTGGACGGATATTATAAATAAGAAGAAAGGCGGGGAGGAATAAAGGATGTTTTATGGCAATGAGGATAAAAGGGAGGCGGAGACTGGATCCGGGAAGGGACATGTCAGCGCTATCCGTATGGAGCATTCCATGGATAAACCATATTATGAGAGGATGGATATTGTCCTTGCGGATTTTGGGAAGGATTATGAGCGCAGCACAGTAGGAGATTTCCGCCCGGCGATTGTGATCAGCAATACGGAATACAACCGTCACTCTCCGGTCATGCAGGTTCTGCCGATGACAAAAAGACTGAAAGCAGTAGACAAGCCTTACCATGTGTTTGTGGACTGCATGGATTGCGATGAATTTTATGCTTCGGGGGTGTGTCTTGTGGAACAGATAGCAACCGTTGACAGAAAGCAGGTCAAAAGAAAGATAGCAAAGGTTATGGATGCAGGGCTGATTGCAAAGATTGAAAAGACAATCTTGCACCAGCTGGATATTTCACTGAAAGGACAACCGGGAGGCGACATATGACGGCGGGGGATAAGGAAAGCCGGCGCTCGGCGGTTTTCCCGGATGTGAAGTCGGAGGAGCTGGCAGATATCAGCAGGCTGCGCATAGATAGTAATGGATCTCTGGAAGAAAGAAGGAGGCAGTATCTCAACCAGGTGGGCAATCCCTATATGGTAAGGGTAGGCGATGTGGTCGTGAAAATATCATTTTCGGATTCCGGCAGTTCTTTTGAGGAGGCATTTGAAAATTTGCTGTCCAGTGCGGGAAAAAGCCGTGACAAGATGGGAGATATGTGGTAAACTAATGAATGAGAGAGGACACGGAGATCAGAAGATGTCTGTGGCTGGCAGGATTCTATTGCTATCCGGTCTGTACGGCTTAATAAGTTTAAGGAGCGACAGACTATGGATAATTTCAAAAAGATTTATCATGCAGGCGCTTATGAGCGGCTGTCTAAAGAGGATGGAGACATTGCGCTCTCCGGCAAGGCGGAGAGTAACAGCATTTCCAACCAGAGATCCCTGATTGAGAACTTTATAAGTGAAAATGACGATATCGTGCTGACACGGGAGTATGTTGACGATGGCTATTCCGGCGCCAATTTTGTTGAGGTAAGATAACGTAACCTTTTTTGCAGAGGGTGTTATCTTACCTCTTTTTGATGTATGTTAGATAG
>CANPZR010000205.1 GCA_947589175.1 uncultured Lachnospiraceae bacterium
GCCGGAAGGGGCGTCCAATTTCTGGTTGTGGTGCTTCTCCACAATCTCCACGTCAAATCCCTCCGCCGCCAGCACCCTGGCCGCGTCCTGTACAAGCTTCATCAGCGTGTTGATGCCAAGCGACATGTTGGCGGATTTCAAAACCGCCGTCCGCTCCGCCGCCGCCTCGATCTGCGCCAGCTGCTCCTCCGAATAACCGGTCGTGCACAGCACGATAGGCACGCCCTTCTCCTCGCTGTACGCAAGAAGGGAACCCAGTATCTTCGGCGTGGAAAAATCAATAATCGCGTCCGCCTCCACATCGCAGTCCCGGATGTCCGAAAAAACGGGATACGGATTCTGTCCGTTGTCCACTACGTCAATGCCTGCCACAATCTCCGCCTCGGGATCCTCCTCTACAATGCCTGTAATCGTCCTTCCCATGGCGCCGTTACAGCCGCTCATTATTATCCTTGTCATGTTCTTACCTCACATTTCACCTTTGTCACATCTACTGTACCGAAATCCCGGCCTTCTTCATTTCCTCCGCCAGCTTCTCCGCCTTCGCCTCCGACATCTCCGTCAGGGGCAGACGCAGGCTTCCCACCTGCTTTCCCATCAGATTCAGCGCCTTCTTGACCGGAATCGGGTTGACCTCGCTAAAGAGCGCCTTAATAAGAGGCAGATACTTCAACTGGAGCTCCCGGCTCTTCGCCGCATCTCCCTCTAAGAACGAGGCCGCCATCTCGTGGGTCTCCGCCGGCAGAACATTCGACAGCACCGAGATCACTCCCTTGCCGCCGAGCGCCATCAGCGCCGTCACCTGGTCGTCGTTGCCGGAGTAGACGTCCACGCTTCCCTCCGCCAGATGCATCAGCTCCGCCACCTCGGCGATATCGCCGGTAGCGTCCTTCACTCCCACAATATTGGGAACTTCTCTGCACAGATCCACCACCGTCTGCGGCTCAATCCGCGTGCCGGTACGGCTGGGGACGTTGTAGAGAATAATCGGGATCGACACGCTCTGCGCGATCGTCTTGTAGTGAACCTTCAATCCCTCCTGCGTCGCCTTGTTGTAGTACGGCGTCACGATCAGCAAAGCGTCCGCCCCGCACTTCTCCGCCTCTCTCGACAGATGGACGGCCGACGCCGTGCAGTTCGAGCCCGATCCCGCGATCACGGGAATCCGCCCTGCCACCTTCTCGCAGGTAAAGCGGATGCACTCGATCTGCTCCTCATCGGTCAGAGTCGAGGCCTCTCCCGTCGTGCCGCATATGATAATGGCGTCGGTGTGATTCGCGATCTGGTACTCCAGAATCTCCTCCAGTACATGATAATTGATGCTTCCATCCTCGTTCATCGGCGTGACAAGCGCCACGCCCGCTCCCGTAAAAACTGCCATAACATACCTCTTTTCTATTCTGTTTCGTTTTTAATTTTGCCGTCACAAAGGGGAGTGAACACAAAGTGCTCACTCCCCTCCCGAGTTCCTTTATGAGTAGCACTCCATCCGATCAGATGACAGTCACATGGTTCTTCACCATATGCCCAGGAAAAAAGCGTGCAGGCGCTTCCTCCTTCGGCGGACGTTCCTTTCAGAAATCTTCTTCCATGCCTGTCATGTCGAATCTCCTACTGATAAAGCCCGCACCTCTACCTTATATATTTAAGAATAACATTCTTCCCTGAAAAGGTCAAGGATTTTTCTTTGGCGTGTGGATCTCGCAGATCACGTCAATATAGGGAGCCAGCTCCTCCGGCAGCGCGTTGCCGGTAATAAACAGCTTTTCATAGTCCCCGTCAATGGTCAGAATCTGAATCACGTCCTGAATACCGATGATGCCAAGATCCAGCAGTCCCAGCAGCTCATCCAGGATAATCACGTCGCTCTCTCCTGTCTCAATCACCTTTTTGGCAAAATGAAAGCCGTTGAGTATATTCTGCTTCTCCTCTTCCCGCTCCTGCAGCGACAGCTCGCAATAGTTCGTCTCCGACTGGTCGAAACGAAAAATCTGGACGTCCGGCTCCAGTCTTGTCAGTATCTGAAATTCATTGGCCACCTTTCCCTTTAAAAACTGGATGATGGTAATGTGCTGCCCGTCTGATGCATTGCGCAGCGCCTGACCGACCGCCGCCGATGTCTTTCCGATTCCCTGCCCATAAAACGCCTGAATCACTCTTGTGCTCATCTCTCACTTTTTATCCTTTCTGGCATCCATATGGACACAATTATAACACAATTTAAAATTATTTCAAATTCTTTTTCTTATTTATTCGGAAAGGCAGCGCTCAGCCCCGGCAGGATTATCCTATAGGTTCATATCTCCCCCGTAAAATCGGGAACATTCTCCGAGATTTCCTCTGTAATCTCCGAGGCGGCGGTAATCTCTCCGCTCTCTTCCACGCACTCCAGCTTGCTCACCGATATCTCATACGCCACTCGCGTCTCGTACTGATCCTCGCCCACCTGCTTCTGATACTCCCTGCTCTGAATCCGTCCCCAGAGCTGAACGTGCTCGCCCACCGCGAAACCATCGGCGTAGCGGGCGTTCCTGCCCCAGCAGATGCAGGGAATGTAATCGGACTTTCCATAAGGACGGTTCACCGCCATCAAAAGATCGGCAATCTCTCTGCCAAGCGGCGTCTTCCGATACACCGGCGGCTTGCAGAGATATCCGTCCAAAAAAATATAATTCGGACGCTCGCTCTCCTGCTCGGTCTCGTCAATATGCAGATCCCGCACAAAGACGGACAGCACCAGCCGGTTCCTATTCTCCTCGTGCCGGTTGTAAGAGCGGAACTGGCCGCTGGCCTCCAGGTAACACCCTCTGTAATCCTTAGACACATCAATAAGGCGCTCCGAGATCATTAGTGGAATTGTATCGTAAACCTTGCTCAGCCGTTTTACCGAGAGCTGCAGTATATAGAATCCCTCGCCATATACCCCATGACTAAATGTAAACTCGCTTACTACCTCGCCATACACATTGACCTGATTGTTTCCCAAAATCTTATCTGTCATTTTTCATGACCCCCTTCGTTTTTTTACCCGCAGCATTAAGCTCCATGGCGGACTTTTTTCTCTACGTAATATATATATGCCAGTCCAAACGATTCTAGAACAAGATTTTTAATCCTTATAGAAAACAGCAGAACGCTTTCATTCTGCATGTTTCCTGCGCCAAAACTGCGCTTTCTGTTTATCATCGAATTGAGCCGATAAATATGATACCATATTTTTCCAGTCAGTGCAACTATTTTCATTTAACCAGGGGAAACTATAGGCAAACTTTTTTAATACATAAAAAAAACCGGTACAATCCGCTTTGATTCCACATTTTGCAATGTTCGCCGATTGTACCGGTAATTATTTAATTTAGTTGTTGATCAGCTTGTCCTCGCCGTTCCAGCTGTACAGCTTGCGGATCTCCTCGCCGACGATCTCAGACGGATGCTCGGAAGCCAGCTTCCTCATAGCCTTAAAGTGAGCCTGGCCGCCTGCCTCGGACATATCCAGAAGGAACTCCTTGGCAAAGGAACCGTCCTGGATGTCCTTTAAGATCTTCTTCATGGTCTTCTTGGTCTCCTCGGTGATCAGCTTCGGTCCGGTGATGTAATCGCCGTACTCCGCCGTGTTGGAGATGGAATATCTCATGCCGGCAAAACCGCTCTGATAAATCAGGTCTACGATCAGCTTCATCTCATGGATGCACTCGAAGTACGCGTTTCTCGGATCGTATCCGGCCTCAACAAGCGTCTCGAATCCTGCCTGCATCAGCGCGCACACGCCGCCGCACAGCACGGCCTGCTCGCCAAAGAGGTCCGTCTCGGTCTCGGTGCGGAAGGTCGTCTCCAGCACGCCCGCCCTCGCGCCGCCGATAGCCAGCGCGTAAGCCAGCGCCTTCTCCTGTGCCTTTCCGGTAGCGTCCTGATGTATGGCGATCAGACACGGAACGCCCTTGCCTGCCAGATACTCGCTGCGAACCGTGTGTCCCGGTCCCTTCGGAGCGATCATGGTAACGTCCACATCTTTCGGGGGAACGATCTGGTTGAAGTGAATGTTGAATCCGTGAGCGAACATCAGCATGTTGCCCGGCTCGAGATTCGGCTCGATGGACTCCTTGTACAGAGCGGCCTGCTTCTCATCGTTGATGAGGATCATGATAATATCTGCTTTTTTCGCAGCCTCTGCCGCCGTGTATACCTCAAATCCCTGCTCCTCGGCTTTCTTCCAGGAACGAGAGCCCTCGTACAGACCGATGATCACGTTGCAGCCGGATTCCTTCGCGTTCAATGCGTGCGCATGTCCCTGGCTTCCATAACCGATCACCGCGATGGTCTGTCCATCTAACTCTGCCAGGTTACAGTCGTCCTGATAGTAAATCTTTGCTTCTGACATTTTTACAGCCTCCTAAATATAATTTGTATTTAAAGCCTCTCCGGGTATAACCCGTGGGTGGTTTTAGCAATTTTAACTCAGGCGGAAGCGCCGCCGTCGAAAAATCCCCTGGCCAGACCGGAAATACCGGTTCTGACAAGCTCCCGGATCTCGTAGCCCTCAATCAGCTTGATAAAGGCGTCTAACTTCGCCTGGTTCCCTGTGAGCTCGATCATCAGGGACGTATCCGCCACATCTACGATCTTGGCGCGGAAAATCTCCACGATCGCGTTGATCGCGGGGCGGTCCTCCTGCTTCGCCTCCACCTTAACTAAAATCAGCTCGCGGCAGACCGAGGCCTCGCCGGTCAGCTGCTTGACCTCGCGGACGTCCTCCAGCTTGTTCACCTGCTTCTCAATCTGCTCTAAGATAATGTCGTCTCCGGTGACGGATACGGTCATGCGGGAAAAGGCGGGGTTCTCCGTCTCTCCCACCGTAAGACTGTCGATATTGTATCCCCGGCGGCTGAAAAGACCGGCCACGCGGCTCAAAACGCCGGATGTATTATTTACTAAAATAGATAGAACTACCTTGCTCATAAAGTCTTTCCCCTTCCTCTGCCTAAAGGCTTTTTTCATTGTAACAACATAGCCTTAAGTTGTCAACTCTTGAAAATGAATTTCTT
>CANPZR010000206.1 GCA_947589175.1 uncultured Lachnospiraceae bacterium
TTCGGGTGGTTGGCGGCGATCTGACGGCACAGCTCGCTTCCGATCGAGCCGCCCCCGCCGGTCACCAGAACTACTTTATTTCTCACATAATTGATGATGGAGTCCAGGTTGATGTTCACCGGCTCCCGCCCCAGAAGATCCTCAATCTGCACCGGGCGGATTTTTTCCACCTCCGCCTCTCCATTTACAAACTGGTACACGCCGGGCACGATTTTCAGCTCGCAACCCGTCTGCTGGCAGATCTCCAGAATCTCTCTCGTCTGCTTCTTAGACGCGCTGGGCATGGCGACGATAATCTCATTGACGCCTTTTTCTCTCGCCACGGGGACGATGAGCTCCCGGCCGCCGAGCACCTTAACGCCCTGGATGTAGTTGCCGTGCTTTGCCTTGTCGTCGTCGATGATCCCGCAGATGTGGCTGTCCAGATAATCGCTGAGCCGCAGCTCCTTGAGAACCATCGTACACGCCTCGCCTGCGCCGATGATCAGCGTGGTCCTCATTCCCTTTCCGTGGCTGTTGGACTTGTAAATCTGCCGGATGACCCGGTAGGAAAAGCGCACGCCGAGGGTCAGGATAAACAAGAGCAGCACATAGATGACAAAGTAGGAGCGGGGCAGGCTGTGATAGGTGCCAAACACCGTGAGGAAATGAATCACGCCCGATATGCCGGTGGCCAGCACAATATTCAGCACCTCTCCCACGCCGGCGTAGCGCCACATGCTAGTGTAAAGCCGGAACAGCGCGAAAATGACGATAGTCATGATCGTATTAAAAACCGCCATGCTCTGCAGCGTCTCCACATAGCCCATGGGATACTGCTCCGTAATGCCGCTCCTCATAAACCGTCCGATATTAAATTCATAGCGCATCAAGAGAGCCAGAAACGAGCACCCGTTGATGCAGACAATGTCCCACACAACTAAAAGACAGCGGACGGCAATGGCCGTCAGACCGCTGTTTGCGTGTTTTTCCCTGTGATTCAAATCAAACCCCTCCTATCTTTTGCGGCGCAGCTTCTTAAAAACATCCGTCACCAGCGATTTCTCGTACTCGTTCAGAATCATGAGCCACGCGAACGCCCCAAACACAGCGCAGAATATGACGCCCTTTAAAAACAGGCCCGCCCATCCAAGGGCCGGAACAAACCATAAAATCGCTCCCGCAAGAACCCCGATTCCCACGGTCTTTGCCAGAATCGGCAGAATCTCCCGCCAGTACCCCCGGATATCCAGTCCGATCTTTTTCTGGTAAAAACGGTTCATCACGAAAATCTGGCCCACGCAGGTCGCGAACGCCGTGGCGGCCGCGGATCCGATTCCCTGAAAAAGCATCGCGAGCGGAATGCTGAGCGCCACGTTGGCGATGGCGATAAATAAATAGATGACCGACCGGAACCGGTGCATGTTCATAGCCCTCAAAATCGAAATTCCCACGTTCTGCGACAGCGGAATCAGCGCCGGAAGTATAATGACCAGCGCTATGTAATAGCTCATAATCTGCTCCTCGCCCACCCACAGCGCGATAAATTCTTTGCCGAGCAGAATAAACCCGCACATCAGAAATGTCAGCAGGATAAATTGCAGCCGCCCGATGCGGATAAACAGGGCGGACACCTCGTCCATGGTGTCATTCACCGTCAGAAGGCGGGTGATCTTGGGGAGAAATACCCCGCTGATGGAGGTGGAGAACTGTTCAAAGTACGAGTGGAACTGAACCCCCACCGTGTAGGTGGCCACCGCCGCGCTGCTGCAGAAAGCCCCCAGTATAATCTTGTCCGTGTTGGCGTAGAGCTGGTCGATCACGATGTTCAAAAAAATGAAAAAGGAAAATACAAATATTTCCCGAAACAGCTCCCTGTCAAAATGCCCGAACCGGAACCGGATCTTAAACCGGCTCCGCCCGTAAAAAAGCGTGACAATCTTCAATCCCACCGACACGACCGTGGTGATGAGCGCCATCGCCACCGTCCGATATCCCATCATCAGGGCGATGAGAATCCCCGCGTGGGTCAGCACCGTGGAAATGATGTTGATCATTTTCAAAAAGAAAAATCCCTCGTTGGCGCTGATGATAGAGTTGAAAATCCCAAGCGGGAACGACACCACCAGATTGATCAGCAGGATGAGGAAAATCCTGCTAAGGCTCGTTATCTCCTCCGGCGTAAAGCCCCGCCGGAAGAAAAATCCCAGGTTACAGTACACGATAAGCCCCGCGACCAGCGCCACCGCCGCGATTCCCGTGTACAGTATGAGAAACATCCCGTGGAGGCGCTCCTCGCCCTCGGTGTCCCCCAGCGCCTTATAACGGGCCACATAGCGGATCATCGTCTGGCTGAATCCCAGATCCAGAATCGCCAGAAAGGCAATGGCGGAACTTGCCACCGAATAGACGCCGTACTCCCTCTCGCCCAGAAAATCAAAAAGAATCGGCGTGTAGATCACGCCAATGGCAAATGTTATGCCCAGATATACATAGGACAGCACCGCCCCCGCTTTCCGCTGATTCATAGGCTTCCCCCTTCGCTGCGACGCCCGCGCGCGGACACGTCCGACGTCCACCGCGCGCATGCGCATTTGTAGTAACATTATCGTCCAGAACGCCCGGCTTGTCAAGAATATTGTAATTTCTATTGTAATAATTCTTTTCTTATATTATAATGATGTGATATCGGGATTTTGAAAAAATGTGCGGCCGCCTTCCGGAAACACGGCTGTGGCGACCGCAAACACTGGAAAATTGGGAGGAACCACAAGATGAAACTGTATCCGGTGAAACTGTACCAAGCACTGCGCGAAAAAGCGGACCGCTATCATCCGCTCTACGACAATATCGTATTTTATTTTACATTAGCATTTGCCATATACACGCTGTTCGGCCGCTTTACCTGGCTGCACGGTCTGGTGGAACACACCATCAACGCGTTCATGTACGTTTTTGTGGGCCTGTCGGGCGTCTTTTTATTTGCCCTGGATTTTTTCTTTTATAAGAATTACAAGAAAATGCCCGGATACAAGATATCCATCGTATTTGTCCTGTGCGCCTTTTTATCCTCAGCGCTGAATATCCGCTACGGCGTGGTGGACAACATCTCCACGCTGGTGTGGCTCACCGTCCAGATGGGCCTCTTTGCCACCACGGGACACCTCATGACCCGCGAGCGCTACCACAAATGGCTCACCCTGTTCTTTTCCATCAGCGGGGCCATCTGGGGCTTTGCCTCGGCCGTATCTTTGTACCAGTTCTTTTTCGTGCGGGGATATTTGATCCCGATGAACGGGCGGATGCTCCGGCAGAGTTTGTACGACAACCGGCTTTTCGGCGTGTTTATCGACCCCAACCTGGGATCCTTCGTGGGCTTTCTCGTCCTGTGGGGCATGGTCTATCTGATGTACCACTCCCGGAAAAAGATCGTCCGCGTCCTGGGAATTATCAACTGCGTCCTGCAGTTTATCTACATAATCCTGTCCGGCTCCCGCAGCACGCAGGTGTGCCTTATTATATCCGTTTCCTATGTGCTGGTCTATCTGCTGGTACGCCATTATAAAAAGCAAAAAACGCCTGATGAACAGGCGATTTCCGAAAAAAATACGACCGGAGATTCCATCCGCGTTGCGAAGAAGCCAAACCGCGTGACAGGGAAATGCTTCCGCGTTGCGAGCTATATCGCCGCCCCGGTTCTGTTTGCCGCCCTGATTTTCGTCTCCTTTTCCGGCCTGCGGACAGGCATGGCGGAGCTCGCCACAATCGTGTCCCCGGAGATTCACTCCGGCGCCAAGGAACTGGAGCGCACGGACATTGAAGAGGACTCCTCCAACAACCGCATCGACATCTGGAAGGGATACCTGACGCTTTTAAAGGACAAGCCGATCTTCGGCCTCTCTCCGAGAAACGCCTGGAACTATGCCGACGCCGAGCACCCGGGCAGCTACCTGTCAGAGCACCACTACGACGTCCACAACGCCTACATCGCCGTCCTGGCCGGCATGGGAATCGTGGGCTTTGCCGTGCTGATCGTGATGATCGTCGGCCTGTTTCGCATTCTGATCCCCCGGATCTTCAACACGGATCAGATGGATTTTACCTATTTTATGGCGCTGCAGCTCATCCTGAACATCGCCGTATTCATCCTGTTCTACCCAGGCATCTACTTCACCAACGGCATCGATACGGTATTATTCTGGATGGCCGTGGGCTACGCCACTCAGAATCACGATTTCCGCAGACGAATCGTGCAGTAGTGCAGCTATCATCGCGATTTTCCCAGACGGATCGTGCAGTAGTACAAGCTATGATCACGATTTTTCCAGACGGACCATACAGTAATACAGTCTTTTATAAATCACAAGAGCGCACAAAGAAATCTTTCTCCCCCTTCCCACATAGGGATTCTTCCAAATAGAGCGGGCATGACGGCGCAGCCAGCGGCGGATTTCCCGCTCCTCAGGCCTCTTGGTCTGCCGGGTGAGAATCATCTTGTCATAGGCGTGAAACCACGCCCATATCTGGCGGAACTCCGCCTCTTTTTGAAAATGTACGCTCTCCGGCAGTTCTAAAATCCGCCGATAGGCCTCCGGCAGATCCATATCCCTCTCGGAAAAATCAGAGGACATCAGGCTCTCCTCCCGATGATTATAGTGGTAGAGGGGCTGCGTATCCAGCACCGCCCTCGCCGCGTTCAGCAGCGCGGCCACCACCCCATAGGCGTCCTCGCCAATGGTGAGGTCCGCGGGAAACATATTTTCCGGGACACAAGACCGGCGAAACAGCTTGCACACCGGTCCCGCCGTGGCAATGTAATTTTTCAGCACCTCTTTGACCGCTCCCACCCCGTCTGTCACAAGCCGCACCGGCTTCTCCGGGAAATTCCGGCTGCGGCCCGGATAGTCGTGAATCAGGCCGCAAAAGGCGACGTCCGCTTTTTCCTTTCGAATATTTTCCACAAGCAGTTCTATCATTCCCGCCTCTATGGTATCATCGCTGTCCACAAAGAGGATATACTCCCCCTGGGCCTCGGCGATGCCCCGGTTTCTGGT
>CANPZR010000207.1 GCA_947589175.1 uncultured Lachnospiraceae bacterium
CCGGACAAGAGACCGGAGGCGGGCCTCTTGAAAATCCGCAAGGGATTAGAGCTGTTCTGCAACCTGCGCCCGGCGATCCTGTTCGAGGAATTGAGCGGGGCGTGCCCGCTAAAGGAAGAACTGATTGAGGGCGGCTTTGATTTCGTCGTGGCAAGGGAGCTGACCGGCGGGCTCTATTTTGGAGACCGTTACACAAAAGAGGTGGACGGCCTGCAGACGGCGGTGGATACGCTTGTATATAATGAAAATGAGATCCGGCGGATTGCGCGGTGGGCGTTCGACATCGCCATGAAGCGGAATAAACGAGTCTGCAGCGTGGATAAGGCGAACGTGCTGGATTCCTCGAGGCTGTGGAGAAAGATTGTAAAAGAGGTCAGCGCGGAGTATCCGGAGGTAGAGCTGACGGATATGTTAGTGGACAACTGCGCGATGCAGCTCGTGCGCGACCCGAAGCAGTTTGACGTGATTCTCACGGAGAATATGTTCGGCGACATTTTGTCCGACGAGGCGAGCATGGTGACGGGATCTCTCGGGATGCTCTCCTCCGCCAGCTTAGGGGCGGGGACGTTCGGGCTGTATGAGCCGAGCCACGGCTCAGCGCCGGATATCGCGGGACAGAACAAGGCAAATCCCATCGCCACGATTCTGTCAACAGCCATGATGCTCCGGTATTCCTTTAATCTGCAAAAAGAGGCGGACGCCGTGGAGAACGCGGTGAAGGCCGTGCTGAAAAAGGGACTGCGCACCGTGGATATTATGGACGAGGGCAAGACGCTCCTCGGGACAAAGGAAATGGGCGACGCCATTGTGGCGGAAATCGCTGACTGATAAAGGAAGGAAGGTATCGGAATATGAAAAGTGATTCGGTAAAAAAGGGCATGCAGACGGCGCCCCAGCGCTCGCTGTTCAACGCTCTGGGCATGACGAAGGAAGAACTGGACCGGCCGCTTGTCGGCATTGTGAGCTCCTACAATGAGATTGTACCGGGGCATATGAATCTGGATAAGATCGTGGAGGCCGTCAAGGTGGGCGTCGCCATGGCGGGCGGAACGCCGATCGTGTTCCCGGCTATCGCCGTCTGCGATGGTATCGCCATGGGGCATGTCGGGATGAAGTATTCGCTTGTGACGCGCGATCTGATCGCGGACTCCACGGAGTGTATGGCGCTCGCGCACGCGTTTGACGCGCTCGTCATGGTGCCGAACTGCGACAAGAACGTGCCGGGACTTCTCATGGCGGCCGCAAGGGTCAATGTTCCGACGGTATTTGTCAGCGGCGGCCCGATGTTGGCCGGCCATGTGCAGGGCAAGAGGACGTCTCTTTCCAGCATGTTCGAGGCGGTGGGCGCCCACGCGGCGGGCAAGATGACGGAGGAAGAAGTGGACGATTATGTGAGCCACGCCTGTCCGACCTGCGGGTCCTGCTCCGGCATGTACACCGCCAATTCCATGAACTGTCTGACCGAGGCAATCGGCATGGGCTTACAGGGCAACGGCACGATTCCCGCGGTGTACTCCGACCGCATTAAGTTAGCGAAGCACGCGGGCATGAAGGTCATGGAGATGTACAACCGGAACATCCGTCCGAGAGATATTATGACCAAAAAGGCGTTTATCAACGCGCTCACGGTGGATATGGCGCTCGGGTGCTCCACGAATACCATGCTGCACCTCCCTGCCATCGCGCACGAGGCGGGCGTCGAGCTGAATCTGGACATCGCCAATGAAATCAGCGCCAAGACTCCGAATCTGTGCCACTTAGCGCCGGCAGGCCCCACCTACATGGAGCAGCTCAACGAGGCGGGCGGCGTCTACGCGGTGATGAATGAATTGAATAAAAAAGGATTGATATATACGAACCTTCTCACGGTGACGGGTAAGACTGTGGGAGAGAACATAGAAAACGCGGTCAATCTGAATCCGGAAGTAATAAGGCCGATCGACAACCCGTACAGCGAGACCGGCGGCATCGCCGTCCTGAAGGGCAATATCGCGCCGGATTCCGGCGTGGTGAAGCGCTCGGCTGTCGTGCCGGAGATGATGGTGCACGAGGGCCCGGCGCGCGTGTTCGACTGCGAGGAGGACGCCATTGATGCCATCAAGGGCGGCAAGATTGTGGCGGGAGACGTCGTCGTTATCCGCTACGAGGGACCGAAGGGCGGCCCCGGCATGAGAGAGATGCTCAACCCCACCTCCGCCATTGCGGGCATGGGACTCGGCTCCTCCGTGGCGCTGATTACCGACGGACGATTCTCCGGGGCTTCCCGCGGAGCCTCCATCGGCCACGTCTCCCCGGAGGCGGCTGTGGGCGGTCCGATCGCTCTGATTCACGAGGGCGACATCATCAAGATCAACATTCCGGAGAACACGCTGAATGTGGATGTGCCGGATGAGGTGCTGGAGGAGAGAAGAAGGAACTGGCAGCCGAGAGAGCCGAAGGTGACGACCGGATACCTGCGGCGCTACGCGGATATGGTTACATCCGGCAGCCAGGGAGCGATTTTGAAATAGAAAGAGGTGCATTTATGCAGTTAAATGGATCGCAGATTATCATTGAATGTCTGTTAGAACAAGGTGTAGATACAATTTTTGGCTATCCGGGCGGCGCCATTTTGAATGTGTACGACGAGCTGTACCGCTACCAGGACCGAATCCGCCACATACTGACATCCCATGAGCAGGGAGCGGCCCACGCGGCGGACGGATATGCCAGAGCGACAGGACGGGTGGGCGTCTGTATGGCGACCAGCGGTCCGGGAGCCACCAATCTGGTGACCGGCATCGCCACCGCCTATATGGACTCCGTTCCATTGGTAGCGATTACCTGTAATGTAAATCTTCCGCTTCTCGGAAAGGACTCCTTCCAGGAGGTGGATATCGCCGGCATTACCATGCCGATCACAAAGCACAGCTTTATCGTGAAGGATGTGGAGAATCTGGCAGCAGTGATGCGCCGCGCCTTTAAGATCGCCCAGACCGGGCGGCCGGGACCGGTGCTCGTAGATGTGACCAAGGATGTGACCGGGGCGATTACGGATTTTGCCCCCCAGACGCCGGACATCATTCCGCGCCAGGTGGACACGATCGACCAGCACGATATCGAAGATGTGCTCAGCGTCATCCGCAAGTCGGAAAAGCCGATGATTTTCGTGGGCGGCGGAGCGGTTATATCCGGAGCGGAGAAGGAGCTGGCGGAATTTGTCCAGAAGGTGGACGCGCCCGTTACCGACACGCTCATGGGAAAGGGAGCCTTTGACGGCACCGATCCCTACTACACGGGAATGCTCGGGATGCACGGTACAAAGACCGCCAATTTGAGCGTGACCGAGTCGGATCTTCTGCTTGTTCTGGGAGCGCGCTTTTCAGACCGCGTGACCGGCAACGCCAGCAAATTTGCCTACAACGCGAAGATCGTGCACATAGACATCGATCCGGCGGAGATCAACAAAAATATTCAGGTGGATTACTCCATTATCGGCGATTTGAAA
Organism: uncultured Lachnospiraceae bacterium; assembly: GCA_947589175.1. Classification (GTDB taxonomy): domain Bacteria; phylum Bacillota; class Clostridia; order Lachnospirales; family Lachnospiraceae; genus Eubacterium_F. Next base: position 3,488 of record CANPZR010000207.1, read on the forward strand.
TCGATACTGGAGATTCTCAATAAAAAGCTGGAGCAGCAGTTCCACAAGGCGTGGATCGACCGCGTCATGGCGCGAAAGGAAGCACTGCCCATGACGTACAAGACAGATGTGCTCACGGGACCGTATGTGGTCGAGAGGGTAAGCGAGATTACGAACAACGAGGCGATTATCACGACGGACGTAGGACAGCACCAGATGTGGGCGGCGCAGTATTACAAGTACCGCAGGCCCAGACAGCTCCTCACGTCGGGCGGCATGGGAACGATGGGTTACGGACTGGGAGCCTGTATTGGCGCCAAGACGGCCATGCCGGACAAGGTGGTCATCAATATGGCGGGAGACGGCTGTTTCCGCATGAATATGAATGAGATTGCCACTGCCACAAGGTACAATATCCCGATCGTGCAGATTATATTTAACAATCACGCCCTGGGCATGGTGCGGCAGTGGCAGACGCTGTTCTACGGCAGGCGCTACTCGCAGACCATTCTGGAGGATAAGGTGGATTACTGCAAGGTGTCCGAGGCGATGGGAGCGAAGGCGATCCGTGTCACGAAGCGGGAAGAGGTAGACGACGCCATCCGCACGGCGATCGAGGCGAATGAACCCTATGTCATTGAGGTTGTCATCGACCACGACGACAAGGTGTGGCCGATGGTGGCGCCGGGAGCGGCCATCGAGGACTCATTTGATGAGAAAGATCAGGAAAACCGCATAAGCAACTAATAAAAGGAGGATTTTGAAAGTGGCTAGAGTATATAACTTTTCAGCAGGTCCGGCGGTGCTGCCGGAGGAGGTACTGAAAGAGGCAGCAGAGGAAATGCTGGATTACAGGGGAACGGGCATGTCCGTGATGGAGATGAGCCATCGCTCCAAGGCATACGATACGATTATTAAAGAGGCGGAGCAGGACCTGCGCGATCTGATGAATATTCCGGACAACTACAAGGTATTGTTTTTGCAGGGAGGCGCTTCCCAGCAGTTTGCCATGATTCCGATGAACCTGATGAAAAACGGCGTGGCGGATTATATCGTGACCGGACAGTGGGCCAAGAAGGCCTACCAGGAGGCGTGCAAATACGGAAAGGCAGTGAAAATCGCCTCCTCCGAGGACAAGACATTTTCCTATATTCCGGACTGCTCGGACCTTCCGATCGACGAGGATGCGGATTATGTGTACATCTGCGAGAACAACACGATTTACGGAACCAAATACAAGACGCTGCCCAATACCAAGGGAAAGACTCTGGTGGCAGACGTGTCCTCCTGCTTTCTCTCGGAGCCGGTTGACGTGACCAAGTACGGCGTGATTTACGGCGGCGTTCAGAAAAACATCGGACCGGCGGGCGTGGTCATTGTCATTATCCGTGAGGACCTGATTCCGGAGAGCGTGGACGAGAAGGTTCCGACGATGCTGCAGTACAAGATTCACGCGGACGCAGAGTCTTTATACAACACGCCGCCGGCTTACGGCATCTACATCTGCGGCAAGGTATTTAAGTGGCTCAAGAAGATGGGCGGCCTGGC
>CANPZR010000208.1 GCA_947589175.1 uncultured Lachnospiraceae bacterium
GCCGTTCTCTTGAAGAAGGCGTGCAAGATCCAGTCCGGATCCGGCGAGCCGAACCGCAAGAAGGTAGCTTCTATTCCCAAGAGTGAGATTCAGAAGATTGCGGAGCTGAAGATGCCGGATCTGAACGCGGGCAGCTTAGAGGCAGCCATGAGCATGATCGCCGGTACGGCAAGAAGCATGGGCATTACCGTAGAGGAGTAATTTTACCAGATAAGTTTTACCGGATAAACATTGTCGTACAAACCGGATAAATATTGCCGTACAAAAGAGAAATATATAAATTAAAATCAAAGTCAAAATTTATTGCAGCATAAATACGACCTATGTCATTTGGACGTTGTGGGAGAAAATCCATCAGGAACGTTCGCTAATACCACTAGGAGGTTTTTAAAATGAAGAGAGGTAAGAAGTATACAGAGGCCGCTAAGTTAGTAGATCGTGGAAATCAGTACGAGGTGGCCGAGGCAATTGACCTTGTAAAAAAGACAGCAGTTGCGAAATTCGATGAAACCGTAGAAGCGCACATCCGTCTGGGCGTAGACGGACGCCATGCCGATCAGCAGGTGCGAGGAGCCGTTGTACTGCCGCACGGAACCGGAAGAACGGTCCGCGTTCTCGTGTTTGCCAAGGGAGACAAGGTCTCCGAGGCTGAGGCAGCCGGAGCTGATTATGTAGGCGGCGAGGAGCTTATCCCGAAGATTCAGAACGAGGGCTGGTTCGAGTTCGATGTAGTGGTAGCTACTCCGGACATGATGGGCGTCGTAGGACGCCTGGGACGTGTACTCGGACCGAAGGGATTGATGCCGAACCCGAAGGCCGGTACGGTTACCATGGATGTCACAAAGGCTGTTCAGGATATTAAAGCAGGTAAGATTGAGTATCGTCTGGACAAGGCGAATATTATTCACTGTCCGGTCGGCAAGGTTTCCTTTAGCGAGGAGCAGCTGACTGAGAACTTCAACACGCTGATGGACGCTATCATCAAGGCAAAGCCGTCCAGCGCGAAGGGACAGTATTTGAGAAGCGTGACTATCGCGTCTACGATGGGACCGGGCGTCAAGATCAATCCGATGAGGATCGGATAATTTTGGATAAATTTAGATAGATTTGGAAAAAATTTATTCTTGACAAAAAGTGTGGCCGTGTGCTACACTAGCATATGTTTATAACTGCCGTAGACAGCAGGTGTCCGTGGCCGCGTGGCCTGGGACGTAAGCGAAGCGCCTGCCGAGGAGGATTATATTTTACAAGTATGTAGATTTATTTTGTGAGTATGGTTCCTGTCTGCGCGGGGTTTGCGCAGGCAGGATTTTTTTCTCATAGAATCTCCGGCAGATTATAAGGCAGCGTACGCTGACTAATAAAAGGAGGTAACATTTCATGGCTAAAGTCGAATTGAAAGCGCCGATCGTGGACGAGATCAAGGGTTATATGTCTGATGCGAAGGCGGCTGTGCTGGTAGATTACCGCGGACTTACCGTGGAGCAGGATACCAGGCTCCGCAAGCAGCTCAGAGAGGCCGGCGTCGTATACAAGGTATACAAGAACACCATGCTTCATCTCGCGTTCGACGGCACGGATTACGCGCAGCTTGACAATGAACTGGAAGGCCCGACCGCCATTGCGTTCGGCATTGACGACGAGACGGCTCCGGCAAGGATTTTGAACAACTTTGCCAAAGAGGCAGAAGCGCTTCAGTTCAAGGGAGCAGTAGTGGACGGAACCTATTACGACGAAGCTGGCATCAAGGTACTGGCAACGATTCCATCCAAGGACGTTCTTATTTCCAAGCTGCTTGGCAGCCTGCAGTCACCGATGGCGAACTTCGCCCGTGTGGTTAAGCAGATCGCCGAGGGCAAGGGCGAGACAGCGGACGAGTCCGCTGCAGAACCCGCAGTCGAGACAGCAGCCGAGCCTGTCGCAGAGACAGCTGCAGAACCCGCTGCAGAGCCGGCAGCCGAGTAATACCGGCCGCTGTATTGCGGTCGTTGTATTACAGCCGCTGTATTGCGGTCGTTGTACTACGATTTTTGCATTACGATTTTTGTAGAGGTTGAAAAGAGAGCCGGAGATCCGGCGCATAGTTAAGTTAAAAGAAAATATGGAGGAAAACAAAATGACGACACAGGAATTTATCGATGCTATTAAAGCAATGAGCGTTATGGAGCTGAATGATTTAGTAAAAGCATGTGAGGAAGAATTCGGCGTATCCGCGGCAGCAGGCGTTGTAGTGGCAGCAGCAGCCGGAGATGCAGGCGCAGCAGGCGCTGAGGAGAAGGATTCCTTCGACGTAGAGCTGACTGAGGTAGGCAGCGCTAAGGTTAAGGTTATCAAGGTTGTCCGCGAGGTAACAGGACTTGGTCTGAAAGAGGCAAAGGAAGTTGTAGACGGCGCGCCGAAGGTGATCAAGGAGGCTGCAAGCAAGGAAGAGGCCGAGGAGATCAAGACAAAGCTCGAGGCAGAGGGCGCAAAAGTAACATTGAAGTAAATATTGCGTTCGCGCTAAGCGATTATACGAAAAGAGGAGTTGCCTCCCGGCAAGTTTGCTTGTTCAGGGAGACAATTCCTCTTTTTTTAGCGCAGTTTTTTAACATAGTGTATTCAGAAACGAATCGGGAACTGCTCTTATTTCACGCCGCTCATTTTACACCGATCTGTTTCTTGAACCAGGTATATTTTTTCTCAGGAATGGGAAGCGTCGTCCCGTCCGACAAAATGACCTGGAACCGGCGCACGCTCTTGACATAGCGGGGATTCAGCAAGTAGCCGGAGTGGACGCGGAGAAGGATTCCCGGATGCTTTTCCTCAAACTTGGATAGCGTATCATTGACAGTGATGATGCCGTTTTCCGTGTGAATCTGGAGCTTGGCGGACCGCTTGACGGTTTCGATGTACATAATCTGGGACGCCGCGATCCGGTACACGCACTGGTCGATGGCTCGTACTGTCACATATTGTTCAAGCTCCGCCGGCGTCTGTATGGACCAGGGCACGTTTTCCAGATGCACGGGGTAAATGGTATCCCGCTCGTCATACGGCCACTCGTTGCTGATGTGCAGCAGGACGATTTCCGGACGGCGCTCATTATTATGGAAGCCTTCGTCCTGCGCATGAGCGTTTTCCAAACGCGTGCCTTTCGGCCGCCCAGTATCTCTCCAGGTATAGTGCAGCCACTGTTTGTGAAGATCGGTGTTGCCGCTGGGAAAATGGGTGTAGATATTATAGCGGAGCATGACTTCGCACACATGTCTGTGGGGAGACGAGCAGAGGACCTTGATATCGCCCATGGTGAAGGTGAGGTCGTGCTGTTCCGCCAAAAAGGTCTGTATGAGATTTTCCCGCCCCTGAATCAGTTGGCGCTGGGCGGGACCGATCCACAGCACGTCGTCGCTGATGTACTCAAAGAACGGCTCCAGATTGTTTTTGTAATATTCGGTTATGATAAAAAGAGAGAGCTCAATCAATTCATTTGTCTTCATGCCAGTCACCATTTTTTGTAAATTTTTTTGTAAATTATTGTCTTATTATACCGCATAAGCGTGAAAAGGACAAGTGATTGAGCAAAGAAAACAAGTTAAATGCAAAATATAATGAAAATTCACAGTTTTTTTCTTTTTAAACCATTCCCAAGAATGAGAAATGATGATATAATGACTTGGTCGCAGATGTTATAATACGAGAAATATTTGTATTATTTAAAAAAAAGACAGCAAATGCGACGAAACAGCAAATGCAGTAATACAGCAAATGCAGTAATACTGCATTAAAACAACGTTGCACTGCAGAAAGAGAGATAATGATGAGCGAATGGGTCTTAGTCGTGGATGATGACGTGGCGAATCTCCGCATGGCAAACCGCATACTGAAGGATGAGAATATGCGCGCGAGCTGTCTGAAGTCGGGAGAGGACGCCGTCTCATTTCTCAAACGCAACAAGCCGGACATCATCCTGCTGGATGTGCATATGATAGGGATGGACGGTTTTCAGACCCTGAAGGCTATCCGGGAAAATGAAGCGGCTGCGGATATCCCGGTTATTTTCCTCACCGCGGACGATGACAGCGATACGGAGCGGCGGGGCTTAGAGGCCGGCGCGATGGATTTTATCAAAAAGCCCTTTGTGCCGGAAGTGCTGATTCTGCGGATCCGCCATATGGTGGAGCTGGTCCGCCTGCAGTCGGATCTGAGCCGGGAGGTGGAGGAAAAGACGATGGAGGTCAGGGCGCAGAAAGACAAGCAGGAGAGGATTTACATCCAGCTCGTGACGGCGCTCGCCAGCACCATCGACGCGAAAGACGCCTATACTAACGGACACTCCTCCCGGGTGGCGGACTATTCCCTGCGGATTGCCATGAAGGCGGGATTTTCGCCGGAGATGCAGAACGAGATTTACGTGATGGGACTGCTCCACGATGTGGGGAAGATCGGCATACCGGACGCCATTATCAACAAGACGGCCAAGCTGACCGACGAGGAGTACGAGGTCATAAAGAACCACCCCGCTATGGGGGCGAAGATTCTGGAGAGGATTATAGATTTTCCCAAGCTCGCCACCGGGGCCAGATGGCACCACGAGCGGTACGACGGAAAGGGATACCCGGACGGCATCGCCGGAGAGGAGATTCCGCTGGAGGCAAGGGTCATTGCCGTGGCGGACGCCTATGACGCGATGAGCTCCAAGAGAAGCTACAGGGACGTGCTTCCACAGGAGGTGGTCCGGTCGGAGATAGAAAAAGGAAAGGGAACGCAGTTCGATCCGGCGCTGGCGGACGTCATGCTGGCCATGATCGACGAGGACACGGATTATCAGATGAGAGAAAAGTAGGTGATGACGTTTTATGTATGAACAGGAAAAACAGCGCTCGGCGCATCTCAGGCTGCTATTTGCCTATACGGCATGCATGATCGCGCTGGTGGCAGAGGCGCTCCTCCTCGGCTGGGAGATGCTGAATATCTGGCAGCTTGTGGCGGGGCTTGCGATATGCTGGATTCTGCATATCAG
>CANPZR010000209.1 GCA_947589175.1 uncultured Lachnospiraceae bacterium
TCGCGGGATCTCACGTTCACATCGTGCAGCGCCTCAATGTATGTATCAGGATCAATCCCCAGCTCCTTCGCCGTCTGACGGAACTTCTCCTCATCCGGATCCTCCGGAAGCACCTGACCGCCGATTACGCTGCCCAGCTCCGTACCGTCCGTCAAAGTAATGGGAATACCAAAATCCACCAATCCTGCATGGCAGGGATAAACGCCCTTGCCCTCACGGTCATTCTTCTCGCAGCGGCGGCATCCTTCCTCGCTTCCCCTAGTCAGTTTGATACAAAAATCAGTAAAGTTGTAGCACTCACTGATATACTCCCCGTCTGCGCCTACTGCCACAGTGGCAAGCCCCGTACACTTTGCCCAGTTATCCATGATACTCTCGAACTTCTCCATATCACAGAAATCTTGAATCTTTAACATATTCTGTTCCTCCCCGTACATCCGATCTTAAAGGGCAATCTCCGAACTCAACATCAGCTATGACATTGCTCTGATCTTAAAGTAATAATCCTATCTACAATGATACCAATTAAGCACAGATATGTCAAGTAAAAAATGGGCTTCCTGGAAGCGGGCACGCTACTCGCAGACCCTCCTTACCGCCGCGATGCGACGGTAGTTCATATCGCTGTCAATCACCATTCCCGCCTGGGCCGAGGCGTGGAGCACCCTTCCATCCTTCACATAGATGCCGCAGTGGGTGATGGAATCCTCCCCCGCGCCGTAAAAGACAATGTCGCCCGGCTGGATATCCTTTATCTTAACCTCTCTGCCCACCCGGGCCTGTTCCTCCACCGTCCGGGGAAGTTCAATGCCGAACTCCTCAAAAACCTTCATGACAAATCCGGAACTGTCCACGCCGGCCTCATCGCCCCACCTGCTTCCCGCGCGGAGCACGACCGTATTGCCTTTTTCCTTGTTGTAAGTAAGCGAATAGTCATCACGGTCTATTTTTGACAGATTCGGCAGCTTCGTCCCGCCCTGAACATAGGGAAGCCCCTGATACTCACAGGCAAAGCACACGATCCGATCCGCCTTCTTTTTGCTTTTTTCCGTCATCACCTCGCCCACCACTACATCGGCGTCGCTGACCTGTTCTTCCTCCTGTGTCTGCTTTAAAGAAAATTCATTCTTCTTCTCGTCCGCGGAGGACATGGTGTGATTCATGAGCGCCAGGGCGCCGAACACCGAGAACATCAGAACGCTCCCGCACAATACGCACAAATTCCATTTACCTTTCATTTTTACCTTCCTTTCCCAGACGCCCCGGGGCGCCTGCCCTGATATTCAATCACCGATCGCTGATTACGATTTCATATTACATTCCTAATGTTGAAATGTTTTCAAGAAGTTGTAAAAAAGTTATTAAAAATGCGTATGCAGGTGCCCGCGCCCTTATCTGACTCTATTTCTATGGAAAAGCCGTGCATATCCGCGATCTGGCGGCAGAGATACATCCCCAGGCCGCTCCCTCCCATCTTGCGGCTGCGGGATTTGTCCTCTCTGTAAAACGGCTCAAAAATATGCTCCCTGCACTCCTCCGTCATTCCGGCCCCGTCATCGGAGACAACCGCCTCCCGCCCTGTGAGCTTCACGGAGATTCTCCCCTGTTCATGGCAGGCATGAACGCTGTTGCGGATCAGATTCATAAACAGAATCTCTAAGAGCGTTTCATTTCCTTCTATATAAGCGTCCTCGGCCTCCAGATCAAATGTGATTCGCTTTTCTTTTACACATGGTTCTGCCATGCGCAAAAGCTCCCGCCCCAGATTTTTCAGGGAAATCGGTTCCTTCTTAAATTCCCCCCGGCGCATCAACATCACCTGGCGCAAGCTCTCCGCAATATCCAGAATACGGCCGGACTCTCTTACAATATAATCCATATACTGCGCCCGCTTCTCCCCGGACAGCTTCGCGCCCTGTACCAATTGGGCATACCCCCGGATGGATGTCATGGGCGTCCGCAATTCGTGCGAGAGCGCGTCGATAAACTCCTGCTTGCGACGGGCCTCGTCCTCCCTCCGGGCCATGTGTTCCTCAATCTGCCCCGCCATGCGGTTCATGTTCTCTGCCAGCTCCGAGATCTCATCTTTTCCCCTCACGGGCAGCCGGTACGCAAAATCCCCCGCCGCGATATGGGACGCCGCCTCCGATATACCTGATACGGGCCGCAAGAACCGGCGCATAATCCCATATAGCAGAATTGCCATAAGAATCGAGGTGACAAGCTCCAGCCCCACGAAAAAAAACATCTGCTCCCTCCAAATATTCAGCATATCCGACACATCCTCGTACAAGACCAGCTGATATCCTCCCGCCGACAGCTCTCCTGCGACGGCGCAGTATTTTTCGTCTCCTTTTTTCAAAATTACCGCCCGCCCTTTTTTCTCTCCGTCTGCCAGAAGTTTATTTTCTTCTTCCTCTGTCAGAAAATCTGAAAAAATCTCTCCCTCCTCCGCCGAATCGGTCTGCTGGCTGCCCGGCGTGGATTTCAGGCAGAGTTTTCTATTCTTCCACAGCTCCAGAACAAAATTCTCCGAATAATAATCGGACACATAGCTCTGAAACAAAGACCACCCCTCCTCCGGATTTCCGCCGCACTCCGCAATATCCTCGGAAAAGGAAACGGCGATGTTCTTCCACCTTGAAATTCCGGCCTTTTCCACCGTATCTACGCTCTTTTGGTACGCGCCCCGGAAAATAATGATATTGCAGATGTTAAGCACCAGCAGAAACAGCACAAGGACGATCCGATACACCTTTTCCCACAGTTTCATTTATTTCGCCTCCAGACGGTAGCCCAGCTTGTACACCGTTTTCAGCTCCCGGCCAAGCCCGCATTTTTTCCGCAGGGTGGATATGTGGACATCTACCGTCCGGGTGTCTCCCTCGTAGTCGTAGCCCCATATTTCCTCAATGATCCGCTCCCTCGAGAGAGCGATATTCCGGTTGCGGATCAGGTACTCCAACAGCTCATATTCTTTCAGCGTCAGATCGATTTCCCGCCCGTCCCGCTCTATTTTATGGGAGACGAGATCCACGGTCAGCTTTCCCAGCGCAAACAGCTCCGACTCCGCCCGGCTGTTCCGCCGCAGCACCACGTTTACCCGGGCAATGAGTTCCAGCATGTCAAAGGGCTTCACAATGTAATCCTCCGCTCCCAGATTCAGCCCCTTTACCTTGTCGTACACGCTGTCCTTCGCCGTGATCATAATGACCGGCGTGCGCCCCGCCGCCTTTAACACGTCATATCCTGAACACCCCGGCAGCATCAGATCCAATAATGCCAGGTCAAAGGCGCTATCCTTTAACAGCCGCTTTGCCTCGCACCCATCATAGGCCTGTACGCAGCGATGCCCCACCAGCGCCAGATTTTCCCGAATCAGGTGATTGATCAGCTCCTCGTCCTCCACAATCAGTATGTCCGCCACATTCTCCCTCCTCCCGTAAGTTCCTTCCCAGCATAGCATAAATTTGTTAAAGAGTTGTTAAAAATGCGCGCAGCAAAATGGCAGCCCCAGAATGAAGCTGCCATTTATCAGCGTTTTCTATTCTCCTTGTCAATTATGATACGAAAATCAGTGATGGAACAGGCGGATTCCGGTAAAGCTCATGGCGATGCCGTGCTTATTGCAGGCGTCGATGACTTCCTGATCCCGAATGGAGCCGCCCGGCTGCGCGATATACTTCACGCCGCTGCGGAAGGCCCGCTCCACATTATCGCTGAACGGGAAGAAAGCGTCCGAACCAAGAACCACGTCCTTCGCGTACTCCTTCAGCCATTTTTCTTTTTCCTCTTTGGTGAACACCGGCGGTTTCTCCGTGAATACCTTTTCCCACTCGCCGTCTGCCAAAACGTCCATATAATCCTCCCCGATGTAGAGGTCGATGGCATTGTCGCGGTCCGCCCGCTTCATATCCTCCTTAAACGGAAGGTTCAGCACCTGCGGAGACTGGCGCAGCAGCCAGTTATCGGCCTTGTTCCCCGCCAGACGGGTACAGTGGATGCGGGACTGCTGCCCGGCGCCGATACCGATGGCCTGTCCCCCCTTCACATAGCACACCGAATTGGACTGCGTATATTTCAGCGTAATCATGGCAATCGCCATATCAATTTTTGCCTGCTCCGGAATCTCCTTGTTTTCCGTCACCACATTGTCAAAGAAATCCTTGCCGATATTCAGCTCATTCCGGCCCTGCTCAAAGGTGATTCCATACACCTCCTTGTGCTCGATCGGATCCGGCACATACTCCGGATCAATCTGAATAATGGCATACGCGCCCTTCTTTTTTTCTTTGAGAATCTCCAGCGCCTCCGGCTCATACCCCGGAGCGATGATGCCGTCAGAAAATTCCCTCTTAATCAGCTTTGCCGCGGACACGTCGCACACATCGGACAGGGATATAAAGTCCCCGTATGAGGACATGCGGTCCGCCCCTCTGGCTCTGGCGTAAGCGGCTGCCAGGGGAGAGAGCTCTCCCAAATCGTCCACCCAGTAGATTTTCGCCTCTACATCGCTGAGCGGAAGTCCCACAGCGGCGCCGGCCGGCGATACATGCTTAAAGGAGGTGGCCGCCGGAAGTCCCGTCGCCTTCTTTAACTCCTTTACTAGCTGCCATCCGTTGAGCGCGTCAAGAAAATTGATGTAGCCCGGCTTGCCGTTCAGCACCTGAATCGGTAGCTCTCCCTCCTTCATGTAAATGCGGGACGGTTTCTGATTGGGATTGCACCCGTACTTTAATTCCAGTTCTTTCATGATTACCTCCAGATTATTTTAATTACTTATTTTTGTTAATTATTTTTGACGTGTATTTTCCCGTCTCGATATCTATGTAGCGCACGAACAGGGAAACCTTGTTGTCCTCGTTCAAACTGTTCCAGAGCATGTCCGCAAAAGCGTCCATATCATCGGGAATCTCCACTCTCTTTGGCTCGCCCTCAAAGCTGGGGAGCGGGTCGCCGTCTCCCATGTA
>CANPZR010000210.1 GCA_947589175.1 uncultured Lachnospiraceae bacterium
TGGGTGCGCGACGGCGCCGGAGACGCCAGCCGCGTCATGCTGACTCCTGGCAGCACCCCGGCGGATCTGAATTTTTGCTGGTATTCAGAAAATCCCGGTTCTCCCGCAGTGAAAATCAGCAAGGACGACGACTTTCAATCCTCCCGCCTGTTTCGCGGAACCGTCTTAGAAATCGACCGCAGCAGCGAAACCACCCACTACCAGGCCTCCCACCGGGTCAGCGTGACCGATTTTTTCCAGAAAAATAAAACATATTATTACCGCTATACCAACGATATCACGGCGTCGCCTGTAAAATGGTCCGATCCCCGCACCTATTCCACAAGGGATACAAAATCATTCTGCGCCCTCTTAATCGGAGACGCTCAAATCGGTGCTTCCGGCGACATCGCCTCCGACACCGAAACTCTCTGCCGCACTTTGGAACAGGCGGAGCAGACGGCTCCCGACGCCGCTTTTCTCCTCTCCGCCGGGGACCAGATCGACTACAAGACCGACCAGGACGAGATGGGGCTGCGGGAGAGCCAGTACGCCGGCTTTACCTACCCCGACCTGTTCCGGAGCCTGCCGGTCGCCGCCGCCATCGGAAATCATGAGACAAAGGGGACCGATTACAAATATCATTTTTATAATCCCCAAAGCGTCGGCAATCCGGGCGCTACCCCGTCCGGCTGCGATTATTATTTCCGTTACGGAAACGCCCTGTTTCTCGTGCTGAACAGCAACAGCCGCGACAGCAAATCCCACCGGAAATTTATGAAAAAAGCCATTCAAAAAAACGGGGACGCCAAATGGCGCATTGTCCTGTTCCACCACGATATCTACGGCTCCGGCGCCGCCCATTCCAACCGGACCGGCGCCAACATGCGGATTTTCTTCGCGCCGCTCATGGACGAATTTGCCATTGACGTGGTCTTTACCGGCCACGACCACTCCTACGCCCGCTCCTATTCCATGCTCGACGGCACGGCCATTGACGGGGACACGAAAAAGGGCCGGGACTGCATTCTGAAAAATCCGCCGGGAACGACCTATTTTACCTTGGGCACCTCGTCAGGCAGCAAGACTTACGACCTCGCCTCACCCCGGCAATTTTATGTGGCGGAGCGGAAAAGCGGCCGGACGCCCACATTTCCCACCCTCACCGCGACGGCAAAAACCTTAAAAGTCAAAACTTATGATTATAATGGAAAAAAATTCGCCGGTGATTTTATTTTGAAAAAAACGAAAAAAAAGAAAAATCCCGCCGCTGAAATTCAGAAAATACAGACTAAGAAATTGAAAAAATACGAGAAAAAATATGCAAAAAAATCCGTTCAAAAATTGAAAAAAGCACTAAAGGCATATCGACGCCTGTTCCGCCCCACCGCAAGAGATAAGGGCGCCGAAAAAGCCACCCGCCTCTTTAGCAAAAAGAACGATCCCCTGTCCTATTACGGCTATGCCGCGGGCACCACCGACGCCCTGCCGGACGGCTTCTCCACGCTCTTAGATAAGACCCGCAAGCAACAGATAAAAATTTCTGTGAAAAAATTCCGCGCCGCCGTTAAGCGGATAAAAAAAGCAGAAAAACAACTCTTGTAAACTTTATTATTATATAGTACTCTATTGATTGCAGATGAGAAACCGCATAAGCAAACTTTCATCGCGACAACGAGGTTCAGGCAAGTTTGCTAGAAATGGAGATTTATACCTATGAATAATAAATTACTTGCTTTTATAAAAAAAGAAACCGTTCTCACAGCAGCCTTTGTGCTGTCAGTCATTTCGGCCTGCATCGTCCCGCCGGATAAAAAATACATATCTTATATCAACTGGAACACGCTGCTCCTGCTGTACAGCCTCATGGCCGTCATGGCCGGTCTCCAGAAACTCGGACTGTTCCGACAGATCGGAAGCCTGCTTCTCTCAAAGACAGGCCGCGCCCGCCCGATGACGCTGGTCCTCGTTTTTTTGCCCTTTTTCTTCAGTATGTTCATAACCAACGACGTGGCGCTCATCACCTTTGTGCCCTTTGCTATTATCGTGCTGCGTATAGCGGACCAGGAATCCCTTCTGGTCCCCGTTGTCGTGCTGCAGACCATCGCCGCCAACCTGGGAAGCATGCTGACGCCCATGGGAAACCCGCAGAACCTCTACCTCTACGGCATTTCCGGGATGTCGCCCCTGGCCTTTATCCGGCTTTTGCTTCCCCACACGGCCGTCGCCGCCGCCTTCCTTTTTATATCGTCGCTGCTAATTAAAAACACCCCCGTCAAGGCGCTTCCGGCAGAAAATATATCCGAAAATTCCCTGGATGGAAAGCTCTGCATCTGCTATGTAACCGGCTTTCTCATCTGTCTTTTGTGCGTCGCGAAATTGCTCCCGCCCCTTGTTGCCGCGGCCGCGATCACAATTTTCCTGGCGCTGAGGGACCGGAGTATTTTCAAAAAAATCGACTATCCGCTGCTGGGAACTTTCGCCCTGCTCTTTATATTTATTGGAAATATCGGGCGCATCGACATTTTCTGTAATTTTCTGGAGAGCGCTATCGAGGGAAATGAAAAATTAGTCGCTGTGCTTGCGAGCCAGGTAATCAGCAACGTCCCCGCCGCCCTCCTCCTGTCCGAATTTACCAAAAACTGGCCCGCCCTCATCGTCGGAACCAATCTGGGCGGCCTTGGCACCCTCATCGCCTCAATGGCCAGCCTGATTTCCTATAAGCAGATCACTGCGCAATATCCGGAAAAAAAGGGAAAATATTTCATCCTATTTACCGTATCCAATTTCCTTCTGCTTGGGATTCTGTTTTTGATTCCGTGATTTTAAAAATTTTTTATTCTCCTTTAAATACTACTTGTCCGCTGACTACCGTGTACAGCGTCTTGGTAAATGTCTCCATGGGATTTCCGGTAAAAACGGCAATATCCGCATCCTTCCCGACCTCCAGCGAGCCCACGCGATCATCCACATGACAGATTTCCGCGGCGTGAATCGTAATAGCCCGCAAACCTCCATCCATAGAAAGCCCCTGCTTTACGCTGAGACCTGCGCAGATTGGCAGATAGCGGATCAGCGAGACCGGATGATCCGTCATAATCGCCGTTTTCACCCCTGCCCGCTCCAGCACGCCCGCCGTCTTAAAACTCATATTTTTTACCTCAATTTTGGAACGGGACGTCAGATCCGGCCCCACAATAACCGGAAAACCTGACTTCGCGATTTCATCCGCGATCAGGTGCCCCTCCGTGCAGTGATCCAACGTCATATCCAGTCCAAATTCTCTGGCAATGCGGATTGCCGTCAGAATATCGTCGGTCCGGTGCGCGTGCGCCTTCAGGGGAATCTCTTTCCGCAGCACCGGCAGCCAGCACTCCATCCGGAAATCTTCGTCTCCCGGATCGATTTTCCCCTGCTCCTTTTTCTCCCGGTAACGGCAGGCCTTATACAATTCCTCCCGCAGCATGGCCGCGATTGCCATCCGGCTTCCAGGCATGACATTATTCTGCTGTCCATAATTTCTCTTGGGATTTTCCCCGAAAGCGACCTTCATAGCCGCCGGAGCCTTTACCACCATATTGTCGATATCCCGCCCCTGCACCTTCATAAAAAGGGACTGGCCGCCCACCACATTTGAGCTGCCCGGCCCCGTCATCAGCGAGGTAATTCCCGCCATAATCGCGTCGTGAAAAGCCGGATCCATAGGATTTACCGCGTCAATCGCCCGCAAATAAGGCGTCACGGGATCCGTCATCTCGTTGCAGTCATCCGACGGCATTCCCCATTTTTCCTCCGAAATTCCCACATGACAGTGGGCGTCGATCAGACCGGGCGTCACCCATCCTCCCGACGCGTCCAGCACGGGCTCGCCGCTCTCCCTTTTCTGGCGGATCACCTCGTCCGTCAGGGTGCTCATATCCCCCAGGGAAGCAATTTTCTCGCCCTCCGTCTGCACGAACCCATTTTCAAAAACTGTCCCCGCTCCCGACATCGTAAGTACTTTTCCATGAATAATAAGCATAAAAGCCTCCATATTTTAATATTCCATACTAGTTTTTGTAAAATGAGAGGAATTTATGCGCAAGCGCCGTGTTATTTTTATATAATATTTTCATCAAAAAAAGCCTTATAAATACTACAACCGCAGTATTTATAAGACCTTCCTTCACCATGAGGCATCGGGGACTCGAACCCCGGACAACTTGATTAAAAGTCAAGTGCTCTACCACCTGAGCTAATGCCCCAAAAAAGAAATGCCCAAAGCCGGAATCGAACCAGCGACACAAGGATTTTCAGTCCTCTGCTCTACCAACTGAGCTATCTGGGCATAATTGCGGGGGCAGGATTTGAACCTACGACCTTCGGGTTATGAGCCCGACGAGCTGCCTGACTGCTCTACCCCGCGACAATAATTTTACAATTCATCATCATTCGTAATATTTCAAATCACTCATCCGGTAAACCGGAATGGGCGGAGAAGGATTCGAACCTTCGAAAGCGTAGCTAACAGATTTACAGTCTGCCCCCTTTGGCCTCTCGGGAATCCGCCCTCAACAGCCGACGATCGGACTTGAACCGATAACCTGCTGATTACAAATCAGCTGCTCTGCCAATTGAGCCACGTCGGCAAAGGTATGGGACCTATAGGGCTCGAACCTATGACCCTCTGCTTGTAAGGCAGATGCTCTCCCAGCTGAGCTAAGATCCCATGATACAAAGGTATGTTTACATCAGCGATAGAATATAGCTAAGTAATAAAATATCGACGATAAATCATAAGTGATATCTTATCACATTCAACCGCTTTAACGACCCAGATGGGACTCGAACCCACGACCTCCGCCGTGACAGGGCGGCGCTCTAACCAACTGAGCCACTGGGCCAGATAAGAGATGCTCTCAACCACTTATCAGCACCTTCAAAACTGCACACTGTATCTCCTTCATTCCTGAACCCACAAGGTCAAGCCTTCGACCTATTAGTATCTGT
>CANPZR010000211.1 GCA_947589175.1 uncultured Lachnospiraceae bacterium
GAGGTGACGAACACCTATTTCACCGACACGGTTTCGCGCATCGGGGGAATTACGATTAAGGATATAGAAAAGCAGGTGGAGGACCTTCACACGACCGCTTTCGATCCGCTGGATTTAGGACACGACATCACTCTGAACAGCATCGGCACGCACAAGTCCCGCAGCGGCAAGGAGGAGCATCTCTACAACCCCAAGACCATTCACCTGCTGCAGCAGGCGACGTGGACGGGTAATTACAAATTATTTAAGGAATATTCGAAGGAAATCGACAACGAGGACCGCTTCATGAACCTGCGGAGCCTCTTAGACTTTAAGTTCCCGAAAAAGGGAGTTCCGCTGTCCCAGGTGGAGAGCGTGGACAGCATCGTGCAGAGGTTTAAGACCGGCGCCATGTCCTACGGCTCCATCTCGCAGGAGGCCCATGAGACGCTGGCGGTTGCGATGAACCGGCTGCACGGCAAGTCCAACAGCGGCGAGGGCGGCGAGAGCCTGGAGCGGCTGACGGTGGGCAAGGACGGACTGAATCGCTGCTCTGCCATCAAGCAGGTGGCGTCGGGACGGTTCGGCGTGACCAGCCATTATCTGGTCAGCGCGAAGGAAATCCAGATCAAGATGGCGCAGGGCGCGAAGCCCGGAGAGGGCGGACATCTGCCGGGCGGAAAGGTGTATCCGTGGATTGCCAAGACAAGGCTCTCCACGCCGGGCGTATCGCTGATTTCCCCGCCGCCGCACCATGATATTTACTCCATCGAGGATCTGGCGCAGTTAATTTACGATTTGAAAAATGCCAATAACCAGGCGCGGATTTCCGTCAAGCTGGTGTCCGAGGCCGGCGTGGGCACGGTCGCTGCCGGCGTTGCCAAGGCGGGCGCGGGCGTCATTCTCATTTCCGGGTACGACGGGGGCACCGGAGCGGCGCCCTCCAGCTCGATTCACAATGCCGGACTTCCGTGGGAGTTAGGACTGGCGGAGACGCACCAGACGCTGCTGATGAACGGCCTGCGCTCCAAGGTGGTAATCGAGACGGACGGAAAGCTCATGACGGGGCGGGACGTAATGGTGGCGGCTCTCCTTGGAGCCGAGGAGTTCGGATTTGCCACCGCGCCGCTTGTGACGATGGGCTGCGTCATGATGCGCGTCTGCAACCTGGACACCTGTCCGGTGGGCGTGGCGACGCAGAACCCGGAGCTTCGCAAGAGGTTCAAGGGCAAGCCGGAATATGTGGAAAACTTTATGAAATTTATCGCGGAGGAGGTGCGCGAGCTGATGGCGAAGCTCGGCGTGAAAAAGCTGGACGACATCATCGGGCGCACGGACCTTTTGAAAGTGCGGGAGGATATCGCGGACGACGAGAGGGCCGGAAGGCTGGATCTCTCCCCGATTATCAACAACCCATTTATCAATGATAAAAAGCGGATTTACAATTCGAAGGACGCCTACGACTTCAAGCTGAACAAGACCATCGACGAGAAGGTGTTCTTAAAGAAATTCAAGACGGCGCTCGAGACGGGAGAGAAGACGAGAATCAGCGCCAGGGTGAGCAACATCGACCGCGCGCTCGGAACTATCCTCGGCTCGGAGATTACGAGAAATCTGGGCGACAATGTGGAGAACGACACATTCTCTATCGAGTGCGTCGGAAGCGGCGGACAGAGCTTCGGCGCCTTTATCCCGAAGGGGCTGACGCTGGAGCTTGTGGGCGACAGCAACGACTACTTCGGCAAGGGACTCTCCGGCGGAAAGCTGATTGTGTACCCGCCGAAGAACATACAGTACGCGCCGGAGGATAATATCATCATCGGAAATGTGGCGCTGTACGGAGCGACCAGCGGCGAGGCGTACATCAACGGAGTGGCGGGAGAGCGGTTCTGCGTCCGCAATTCTGGCGCCAACGCGGTGGTTGAGGGCGTGGGCGACCACGGCTGTGAGTACATGACCGGCGGATGCGTGGTCGTCTTAGGGCAGACCGGCAAGAACTTCGCCGCCGGCATGAGCGGCGGAATCGCCTATGTGCTGGATGAGAACAGCGACCTCTACCTGAAGCTGAACAAGGAACTGGTTTCCTCCAACGCCGTCACGGACAAATACGACGTTATGCAGCTCAAGAACATGATTACCGCTCATGTGGAGGCTACGGGCTCGGAGCGAGGAAAGACGATACTGGAAAACTTCAGTGAATATCTGCCGAAGTTCAAGAAGATTATTCCTCATGACTATCAGGCTATGCTGCAGCGCATCGCCAAGATGGAGGAGAGGGGCATGAGCAATGAACAGGCCCAGATTGAGGCGTTTTATCAGTTAAAGAAGGCGGAATAACGTGATGGAGCAGCGTAGCTGCTTCATCACGTCAAAAATCAGCATAGTTAATTTTTCAAGCTGCAAAAATTAGTTGATAGCAGATTTTTTGAGCAGATAGATTTTCGATTGAATTTTCGGATAGAAAGGATGAGTGATATGGGTAAACCGACCGGTTTTTTGGATTACAGGCGTCAGGGAAATGAAGAGATAGAGCCTTTGGAGAGAATTAAAAATTTTGATGAGTTTCACGTTCCGATGAGCGAGGATGAGAGACAGGTGCAGGCGGCGCGCTGCATGGAGTGCGGCGTCCCCTTCTGCCAGTCGGGCATGATGATCGGCGGCATGGCGAGCGGCTGTCCGCTAAACAACCTGTGTCCGGAGTGGAACGATCTTTTATACAGGGGGACCTACGATCAGGCGCTTGCGAGGCTGTTAAAGACCAACAATTTCCCGGAGTTTACATCCCGCGTGTGCCCGGCTCCCTGCGAGGCGGCGTGCACCTGCGGGCTCAATGACACGCCGGTGACGATCAAGGAGAATGAGAACGCCATTATCGAGTACGGGTACGAGCACGGCCTGATGGATCCGAAGCCGCCGAAGGTGCGGACGGGCAAAAAGGTTGCCGTTGTGGGCTCCGGCCCGTCGGGGCTGGCGGCGGCGGACCAGCTGAACAAAAGAGGGCACAGCGTGACGGTGTTCGAGAGGGAGGATCATCCCGGCGGGCTTTTGATGTACGGGATTCCCAACATGAAACTTGACAAAAATGTAATTGAACGTAAAATTAAAGTAATGGAGGCGGAGGGCGTCGTCTTCCGAACTGGCGTGAACGTGGGCAAGGACGTCAAGGCGGAGCAGCTAAAGAGCGAGTTCGACCGGGTGATTCTGACCTGCGGCGCGTCCCATCCGAGGGACATCAAGGCGCCGGGGCGAGAGGCGAAGGGCATTTACTTTGCCGTGGATTACTTAAAGCGCGTCACGAAGCACCTGCGCAATCCTGAGTACAGCGATTATGTGGACGCGAAGGGGAAGAACGTCCTTGTCATCGGAGGCGGCGACACGGGAAATGACTGCGTGGGCTCCTCCATCCGCCAGGGCGCAAAGAGCGTGGTGCAGTTCGAGATGATGCCCAAGCCGCCCGCGGAGCGGACGCCTTCCAATCCGTGGCCGGAGTGGCCGAAGGTGTTAAAGACCGATTACGGCCAGCAGGAGGCAATCGCGGTATTCGGCGAGGATCCGCGAATCTATGAGACGACGGTCAAGGAATTTATCACAGACGAGAAGGGCGCGCTCAAGCAGGTGAAGGGCGTGAAGTTGAACTGGGCGAAGGACGAGGCCACGGGGCGCATGAACATGAGCGAGATTCCGGGCAGCGAATTTGTCCTCGACATCGACCTGGTATTTATCGCGGCAGGTTTCCTCGGAACCGAGGAGTACATCGCGAAGGATTTTGGCGTCAAGCTGACCGAGCGAACCAATGTGGACACGAAGCCGGGGCAGTACGCCACCAGCGAGAAGGGCGTGTTTACGGCCGGGGATATGCACAGAGGGCAGTCCCTTGTGGTGTGGGCCATCCGTGAGGGACGGGAGGCCGCGCGGGCGGTAGACGAGGATCTGATGGGGTACACTAACTTAAATTGAGGTTAAGGGCTATAAGGAAGGAGAACTAGATATGGCACATTACACGAAGGAAGATATCCTGCAGCTGGTAGAAGAGGAGGACGTGGAGTTTATCCGCCTCCAATTTGTGGATACCTTCGGAAATCTGAAAAATATGGCTGTCACGGCCAAGCAGCTCAATCTTGTACTGGATAACCGGTGCACCTTTGACGGCGCCGCCATCAAGGGATTTGACACGGGGGATGTGGACGAACTGGTCCTGGTGCCGGATCTGGACTCCTTTGCCATTTTCCCGTGGCGCCCCCAAAGGGGCCGGGTGGCGCGGTTCATCTGCGACGTCCAGTACACGGACGGGCGTCCGTTTATGGCAGATTCGCGCTATGTTTTATCGCAGGTGGTAAAAGAGGCGGGCAAGGAGGGCTATACCTTCAACGTGAGCCCGGAATCGGAGTTCTACCTCTTTGACACGGCGGAGGACGGCTCCCCGACGACGTCGACCGGGGAGAAGGGCGGCTTTTTTGACATCGGGCCGGTGGACGCAGGGGAAAACGCCCGCCGCGACATCGTGCTCTCTTTGTCGGAGATGGGATTTGAGATGGAATCCTCCTATCACTCCAACGAGAGCGCCCAGCACTGCATCAACTTTAAGTACGACGACTGTATTCACTCCGCGGACAACATCATGACCTTTAAATTAGCGGTCCGCACGGTGGCAAAGCGCCACGGGCTTCACGCGACCTTCATGCCGAAGCCGAATTTCGGAAAGCGCGGCTCCGCCATGTTCTTCAACATGTTTTTGTGCAAGGACGGGAAAAACGTGTTCAGCGACCCGGAGGAGGAATACGGGCTGAGCAAGGAAGCATATTACTTTATGGGGGGCATCATGCGCCACATCAAGGGCATGACCCTCATCAACAATCCGATTATCAATTCCTACAAGCGCCTGGTGCCGGGCTTTAACGCTCCCGTGAACATCAGCTGGTCGAGGAAGAACCGCACGCCGCTCATGCGCATCACGAGCACCG
>CANPZR010000212.1 GCA_947589175.1 uncultured Lachnospiraceae bacterium
CTGGTGCAGAATGGCACGATTTTTTTCCCTTTCAGGTTATAGGACTCCAGAAAAGTGCGGATAATCATAGGTTCTTTTCCCCACCAGATGGGATAGCCGAGGAAAATCACGTCATATTTTCCTATATTTTTCACTTTTCCCTTGATTTCGGGGCGGACCGTTCCGTCGTGCTGCTCGGTATTAGCCCGGCAGTCATCGTTGTCATAGTCTAAATCCGCGGATGTATATGGCTGTGCCGCTTTGATCCGGTACAGCTTTCCGCCCGTCGCCTTCTTCACCTTCTCTGCGGCGCCCTTGGTCGTTCCTGTCGCTGAAAAATAGACAACGAGCACTTTTTTCTGCTTTGACTTGCTGGCAGCGGCCACATCTGCCGCGGGAATCGCCAGCCCCGCAATCAAAGCCAGCACCATCAGCACATTTACCCAAAATAATCCTTTTTTCTTCATAATTTTTCCCTCCTGAATTTACATTATTTTATTAAACCTCATGTCATAATAAAGATTTATATTCCAAGTCCTGATATCCACGCCAGATTCTTGTGATTTTTAATGTTTCTCATGGAAATCTCCTTTCTCCCTCAATCTCTCAAATTTCTCCCAAGCTCATACGATATTTGCAGATATTTTGACTGGCTCGTCATAGAAGGAGTGCCGCATCCTCGTCCTGTGCGACCTCCACTTGTATGGAAAAATACCCATATAGCTGCCTTTTTTATATCTTCAAAAATAATTTCAATACAATACATTTTCACATCCTATAACTGAATCATATTTTAAAACACAAAAAACCACTTGTAATTACGCTTTAAAATGTTTTTAATTTCAGTCAGTAACACTTGCTTTTCTTCATTCTCTATTTCATCTTTAAAATCATAATTCTGCCATGCAACATAATTCATTGTCACAGTCTTCCAGTTGAATTGAACTGTACAGGAAAAATATTTCTCATTGATATTAAATTCTGTTACAACCCCCGCATAACCAGAAAACTGATCTTTTGTATTCCATAATTTTGCTATTTCTGCGACGTATTCCTGATTCAAAACAGGATAAAAAATAGGCTGGATTGGCAAACGCTTCGGATACCTCCTACATCCCGTATTTAAAATCAAATCTAATTCCTTAACGCCAACTGGCCTGTACAGTTTTCTCATAGTTCACCTCTCCATATAGTCAAGTACTTGGGTGGCTTTTCAAAATTTTATATAATTTGATTGCAACTTCTTTACATTCACTTCTATCAGTAATCATATCAAATATATCAGCACCAAAAGACTTAATAAAAATATTTTCTATACCTCGTTCAATGTCTTCCATGGAAATTTCCTTTTTCAACAACTTGCACACTTCTTCAATTTCATCTTTATATTCGTCTTTTGGTGCCATGGGAAATAAATGAATTGGATCCCACTCGTTTATTATATCTCTAATCTGATTTTTCACACTATGCCAACCCTCCATACTGCTTCTCATCTACCGGCTCCAGCCATTCATTCGAGCCATTTTCACCCGGCACCTCAACAGCAAGATGGGAGAACCAGCTATCCGGCGCGGCGCCGTGCCAGTGCTTGACGCCCGCGGGAATATTGATGCAGTCGCCCGGCTTCATCTCCACGGCGTCCTTGCCCCACTCCTGATAGTATCCGCGTCCGCCGACACAAATCAGAATCTGTCCGCCGCCCTTGTCGGCGTGATGGATATGCCAGTTGTTCCGGCAGCCCGGCTCAAAGGTCACATTGAAAATTCCCACCTGCTCTCCCGATACCGGGGCGAGATAGCTCTGTCCTGTAAAATACTGCGCAAAGCCGTCGTTGGGCGCGCCGATGGGGAACAGCATCGAAGCGGCATGGGCCGCCTTTGCGTCCTCCGAGGAAGCCTCCTCGTTCCACACACCCGTTGCCAGGCGGAACACCGCCCACGCCTTCGGCCAGCCGACATAAAAGCCGACATGGGTTACAATAGCGGCGATCTCCGCGCGGGTAACGCCGTGAGCCTTCGCATTTTCCAGATGATAGGTAAGCGAGGAGTCCGTGATTCCGGAACTCATCAGCGCCACCACGGTGATGATGCACCTTGTTTTCAAATCAATGTCCTGATTGTTCCAGTTCTCTCCAAAGAGAATGTCATCGTTGAAATGGGCGAAATCCGGCGCAAATCCGCCCAACTGATCTCTGCCCGCCGTCTGTGTAATTTTTTCCATTTTGAATACCTCCTGTTATTTAAAAATAATTTTTGTTTTTATACTACATTTCCCGGCGCGAGGCTTAGTGCTTCTCCGCGAAACATCCTCTGCTGTGAGCGGTCAGAAGCACTTCTCACGCTTTCTGCTTTCCGTTCTGCGCCATGACGCCTACCAGTGCATGAGGCACATATAATTCTTCCAGATAGTAGATTTCGTCCTGCGTCAGTTCCAGATCCACCGCTTTCGCCGCGCCCTCCACATGGGAGAGCTTCGTCGCGCCCACCACGGGAGCCGCCACTTTTGTCAAAAGCCACGCAAGGGAAATTTCCGTCATGGAAACGCCCCGCCTGTCTGCCAGCTCGGCCACGCGGGCGATGATTTTTCCGTCCGCCTCCGCCGTGGCGTCATATTTGAATCTGGCATAGGAATCCTGCTCCAGCCGCTTTGACGTCTCTCCTGGCCGCTTGGACAGCCGTCCTCCTGCCAGGGCGCTGTACGGCGTCATGGCAATATTCTGGTCGGCGCAGAACGGAGCCATCTCCCGCTCTTCCTCGCGGGCAATCAGATTGTAATGCCCCTGAACGGACACAAACTCTGTCAGCCCATTTTCTCTCGCGTAAAAATTCGCCTTGGCGAGCTGCCACGCAAAGCAGTTGGAAATGCCGATGTATCGCGCTTTTCCCGCTCTGACCGCGCGGTGCAGCCCCTCCATTATTTCCTCCATCGGCGTGTGATAGTCCCACATATGATAAATATAAAGATCTACATAATCCATGCCGAGATTTTTCAAGCTCTGATCCAGATAATTTTCAATATGCTTCTGGCCGCTTATGCCCGCGTCCATCTCCTCCTGCGTCCGGGGCAGAAACTTCGTGGCGATCACATAATCCTCCCGCCTGGCAAAATCCCGCAGCGCCCTTCCTACATACTGCTCGCTGGTGCCGTTCTGATACACGATTGCGGTATCGTAGAAATTGATGCCGAGCTCAAGGCCGCGCCCTATGATTTCTCGTGTCCGCGCCTCGTCCACCGTCCAGCTGTGCTGCCCGGTAGCCGCGTTCCCGAACCCCATACAGCCCATGCAGATGCGGGAAACCTGTAAATCCGAATTTCCCAATTTTACATATTTCATGAAAAATCGCCTCCTTAATCTCCTAATAGCCCTCTTACGAAGCTATACACAATGAGCCGATTCAAATCGGCAATCCCTTTGGCATCCTTCTCTCCTCCATTTTTCTGTTCTGACATCGTGTCAATACGAAGTATAACACCATTCTGACATCATGTCAATATTTGTTTAAAAATATTTCCCACTAGATTTTTCATATAAAAAGGACCCGTGAAGACCATTCTTTCACGAGCCCTGTCAATCACTCGGGCATGTCGTATTTTCCCATCGTCTCGCGGTCGCGGTACTCATGCTTTTCATAATACCCGATCAGTCGGCCGGCATCCCGGAGCGCCACCATGTAAACATCCTTATTCTGCTTTTCATTGCGGGACGTGTACACGATATTGTGGCTTTCATCCGAGGCGAACCACTCCGTCACACGCTTTATCTTTTCGCACGATTCCGGATTATGGCACGCCAGAAGACTGGCGCCGATCAGCTTTTCACCGCCCCTTTTCGCGTAGTTTTCTATGGCCGCCGGATTCATATAGATAATCTCATGCTCCAGATTGCAAATGACGACCGGGCAGCGGTCCTGGTCAATAATGCTCTTGAAAAATTTACTGTACTCTTCCATGCTTGCTCGCTCCTTTCAGATATTCCGAACTCACTCATCCTTCATATACTCAAAATAATCAACGCCGACATAAGCTACCTTGCCATTGTTGACAACAACGCCGATCACATCGCCCCAGTCGCCCTCTCCTTCCAGCACATAGGAAACTTCATCCTCCCTGTGCAGCATGTTGACATACAGCATCGTAAACCAGCACTGCTCCAAAATGTCAGCCGCATGGGCCGCATCCGGCAGCTCTATCTCCCCATCCTCATCGATTTCCCGCGCGCAGTCTATGATTCCCCGGCAGATCTCGCTGATCTGGGACTCCGTAAGGCTGTTCAGCCCCTCCACGCACTTCTCCGCGCACTCCATCAGATCGGGACTTTTCACGGCAATATTCAGCTCGTCATTTCCATCTTCGTCATGGAAAAAACGGCTCTTAAAAACTCCCTCGCAAACGCCTTCCTCCTGATGTATCCATCGTATCTGGTCCATGGTAATCCTCCATTCCGGAGCAAAATCCGAGCCCTCCGGCGAGGAGAGGATTTTCCTCCTTTTTTGTGTCACAAATAAAGTGAAATTTTCGCATGATTTACAAGTTTGATTATAGCAGACTGGGCGGTAAAATCAAGGGAAATCAGATGATTTATTTTCATTGACACAAAAAAGATAAACTTTGAATATAATAAAAGTACCTAAACAAGTACCGTATTCAGTACAGAAAGAAAGGAAGTGCCTAAAATGATTGCTACAAAACCGATGGATTTAAGAGCAAACTTAAAAAATTACCTCGATAATGCCTTTAATGGGGAGCCAGTCATTGTTTCACGGAAAAATAACCGAAATGTAGTCATTGTTTCCGAGCAAGATTACAATGACATGATGAAGGCAAAGCGAAATGCTGAATATCTTGCTATGCTGTCCCAATCAGAAGAAGAACTGAAATCATGACTCAAACCGCCTAGTATATGAACTTTCCGGCAATCAAATTATTGTGAAATCCTGCAAAGGA
>CANPZR010000213.1 GCA_947589175.1 uncultured Lachnospiraceae bacterium
TTCTTGCACGCCCTAAATTTCATCTTACACAAAATATCATTGATGATGTAGTCGATGAGATAGAACAGCTTGGGATTCACGTTGATGCAGAAGAATTGAATGTGGAACTTCCTGATCCAAAAGATCGAATATTCTATGAGGTCGTAATGGAAGTACGAAAATCAGAAGATGCTTATCTCGTTACCGGAAATATTAAACATTTTCCTCAAAAGACCTTTGTCGTCACACCAAGACAAATGCTTGATATTATTTTAGGAAATATTGAATAAAAATATGTCTCATTTCATCAAATGACTTGCAAATGATGCCATAAGATGATATGATAAAATAAGAAAAAAACAATTTGGAGGAGGCGAAGAAAATGGTGATGTTTTTGCGATTAAGAAATATCTAAGTACATAAGGCTGTGTTAAATAGTTTTATGTACGGACAGAACATTAAAAACTATTTAATAGAAGGAGATTATGTCATGATATTTCAAGATAATGTAATTAAAGAGTATTTGAAAAATGTTTATTTTGTAACCGGAACACCTTGTGGTGGAAAAACAACGATTACACAGGAACTAGCCAAACGGCACGGTTTATTTATCTACAATACTGATGAGCAATTTGAGAAACATCAAAGGACCTCAAATGCTGCTTTTCAGCCATCCATGAACAAACTTTTTAAAGATGCAGATGAGTTTTTCGGGCGTACCGTAGATGAATACAAAAAATGGTTGATTGATAACACAAGAGAACAATTAGACTTCGTATTATTGGATTTGATACGGCTTTCTCAAAATCAAATTGTTTTGTGCGATTGTGATTTGACGATGGAACAGGCTGAAAAGATTACGGAACCATCTCGTATAGTCTTTCTAATAAAAGAGCCCACGAATATAGTTGAGGACTACTGCAATCGCCCTGACCATCAGGGATTTTCTGACTTTATAAACAGTGCGTCTGATACTAAAAAGGCAAAAGAATTATGTAATGCAACTTTGAAAAGCTTCAACGAGAAAAGGTATCGCGATATCAAGGCCAGCGGCTATTATTGGATTGAAAGAACTTCCCAAAGTACCGTCGAGGAAACAGTCGAAAAAGTAGAACGACATTTCGGATTGATAGTTTGTTAAGCAATTAGACTAATGAAATTAAAATAGCCTTGTCCATTATGCTTGTGGATAAGGCTATTCTTATCGAACAACACAAATGTCCCTAATCGTATCCCTAATATTGGCAGATTTAGTCCGCAAGATATTCATGTTCAATCGCAGGAACATAGAAAATACCGTAGTTTTTTAAGCCATCAGCCATATCAATTACACTAGGATCAAGTTCGACATAATATTTATAATACGGTTGATAATATTCTTCTCTGTTATTACGATAAACAAGCTCTGTTTTCGCTATATCTTTTTTTGATATGGAGCCATTGCGAATATAATCATTCGGAACAGTGCTGTAATAATTGCCGCCAAGCAACAATTCGGTCGCTTCTTGTTCTGTAATGATCGGATAGTCGCCTATATATTTCGAAGCGCAAAGAGGATTGTTCAGCCATATACACATCAAGTTACCATTGTCGTCGGGCGCAAACTTTGAGTAGGATAAATTGAAATTCAGTATATCTTGAACCACATCATTGGATTTGTTGTAAATGTAGTAAGAGCGAATTTCATCACCCGAATAGGTTCTGTCAGCTACGGAATAGCACACAGCGTTTTCATAACAGAGCAAATCAGCATATTTGTCAGAAAGGTAGTCCAGAACCTTCTGCGCTTCTGCTTTCGATGTATTGTCATATGAAAATTTATAGCCTGAATGAATCGCCTGCTTTTCAAAGCTGACTTTTATTTGTCCGTCACCATAAACAGTAATTGTAGTTTTATTGCTACATTCTGCATCCACACTGGTTGCACTGTTCAGGAGCTTATCAGAAGCTCCGTCCTGAACAAAATCCTTTACATAAGTAACTTTTGTATCATTAACATCAATATCTAGAGCAGAAGCCGTATTCTGGGCGATTTCCTTCATCTGTTTTTCAGATAAATATACCGCCATTCCAAGATTGTTATATGCAAGATTACGATAAACAGGCAGCGACGATATTGCTAAATCAGACTTCCCTGGATTGGGAGTATCAAGCTCTGAAATATTATAAGCCATCAGACTTTCAAATCCCATATCTCCGAATTGAATATATGATTTAATTTTTTCTTTTCCCACTTTTACACTACTATCACTTGTTTGTTGTTTTTCAACATAAGGCGCTATATCGTTGCTATTTTGATTCATTTTAGGCAAAATAATCATACAGGCGATAACTGCTGTTGCAGCACATGCACCGCCGATTGCCGTCCGCTTCAAAATACCGTGTTTTTTCTTTTTTACCGTAAACTCAGGTATCAGCTTTTCATCTATATCGCCTATTGCATCAAGAAGAATATCCTTATTTTTCATACGCCTACACCTTCCTTTTCTAAATATTTTTTCAACTTGCCCCTTACACGCTGTAATATCATTTTGACCGCTCCCTTAGATATGTCATTCCGTTTTGCTATTTCGGCCACGGGCATCATGTACCAGTAACGCAGGAGAAATATGTTTCTGTTCTTATCGGGAAGATTACGCAAAAAACTGTTCAGAAGCTCCTTTAACGCAAGTCGGTCCTCAATCGGGTTATCTTCGCCGATACACTCTCCAAGCTCATCAAGGCATAATGCCGTCTGTCCGCCGCCGTTCTTTTGCGATTTATTCCTGCGGTATCTGTCTATTGCAAGGTTCCGAGTGATTTTGCCAAAAAATATATCCAATCGGCTTGGCTTTTCAGGGGGCATCATATTCCAAACTTTAAGCCAAGTGTCATTGACACATTCTTCCGCATCTTCCGCAGAATGTAGAATATTGTTCGCAATCGCACTGCAATAACCGCCATATTTCGTCTGACTCTCTTTTATCGCAGACTCATCTCTTTGCCAGTAAAGCTCTATGATATGTAAATCTTCCACAGCGCACCTCCTTTATGCCCCTTCACCCTTATAGACGAAATTTATAGCGCTTAGGTAACGGTCAGATTGAAATTATTTTTGTATGCCAGCTTCGTTTTCCGCACTTCGGGCATTTCATATATCTCGTCCTGCCGGCGTGCCAGGCGAGATTGGTCTGCCAGTAAGTCGGCACATATCTGTGGTCGCAATTTTGGCACACATAATATCCGGCTTTCTGCTCAATGCCCACCGCAATGAAAGCGACTGCAAAGATCATCACAAGAGCCAATACGAGAATCGCAACCCGCAGCCATGCAGGCATCGCAATAAAGGAAGCCACAAATACCAGAACGATTCCGGCAAGAACAGCCGGAAGAACAATAAAGTATTCCGTTCTTAGTAGCTGCCGGTTCTTTTCTTCAATTTCCCGCTTCATTGCCAAAAGATTTTCCTCTGTCCGTTTGTCATATGATTCCACCATAATCCTTTCGCCCGACAGGAGTTCATTGACATTGATTTTCAGAAAATCGCATAGCTCCAACATGATTCCCGAATCCGGCATGGATTTTCCCGTCTCCCATTTTGATACTGCCCGGTCGCTGATTCCCAGTTTCTCGGCAAGGGCTGACTGTGTGAATCCCTGTTCCTTTCTGCATGACGCTATGAATTTTCCGATTTTGATTTGATCCATATCGGGCACCTCCTTTCATGGCTCCAGTATATCCGAAACAGATTAAGATGAACACGAACCGGCAGTTGATTTTTGCCGTATCTACCATAGGTTGAGTACCTTAACTCTCGATTTTTCTTTCCGTTCTCCAAAAAGCAGGAAATTGTCAGCGCGCCAATATGGTGTAAGTAGCTTTCCAGTTCCGCATAATTCGTACATCCAAAAAGCCTGCTTTCTTTAGAACCTCGATTTCATGCTCCACAGTCAGTGGCGTGTCATAGTGATAAAACGCGGTTGGTTCAAGTCCTTGCTCGCTTTTCAATCTTTCCAATTCAGAAAAATAAAAATGCTCCGCTTCTTCCGACTCGGCAAAATAATCTGTCAGAACAAAATATCCGTTATCGGTCAGCGCAGTATTCAACTTCTTATACAGCTTCAGCTTTTGCGCGGCAGTAAAATGATGGAGCGATTCAACTGACACGGCGGCGTCAAAACATCTATCCTCCAAAGTAACATCAAAATATGAACCGCAAATCAGCTTGATTTTACGGTCTGAAAATTTCAGTTTCAGTGCTGCCAGCATATCGGCTGACAAATCAATTCCCACCACTAACGCTTTATCATTTAAGTTAAAGTAGTATTCAAGTTCAAGCCCTGTACCGCAGCCCAAATCAAGCACATTTGCATCATGCTCCAACGGAAGCAAGGCCGCCGTATAAGGATAAAATTCCTGCGCTCCTTCAATTTCCGCCATCATATGCTCGTCATATCCGTTCAAACGAGCAGCAAAAAAAGCATCCATTTTCTCCAGTTTCATATTATGCGTACCTCCTCGCCAAGCGGAAATTTATTAGATGTATTTAATACCCTATTACCTCACAAATCCGATTTTTTATACATTAATTTTACTAATTATTTTCCCTATTTCTTCTGATTGTAGTAGCATCCGCATTTTCTCGCTTCCACCTTTCACCTCCGGCCTGCCACATCTGGGTTTTCCTAAATGTTCAGACACACAACAATCCCTATACCAGCACTCTCCCATAAGAGGTCCTCTAATCGACCATTTTTCGTTTTGTGTAAATTCACCCACTAATGATTTCATCACACGCTCTGTAGAATATCTTTTGAAACCAGCTATATATTGTAATGTTTGTTTGTCTTCTATTTTTGACAAATTGATACTATGATTCTCAATTACAGATAATACTTCTTCGCGAATCTTGATTTTATCGGTCTTACCTGAACCTGTCCATCGCACCAGCTTGTCGAAAGCAA
>CANPZR010000214.1 GCA_947589175.1 uncultured Lachnospiraceae bacterium
AATAAATTTCGTCGTCTGACAAGAAAAACGCCCTTGACAGATGAAGAACTGGCTGGATTCATCAACCGTCAGCTAGTGGAGACGCGGCAGTCCTCCAAGGTGGTGGCGGAATTGTTTCAGCGTATGTATGCAAATTCGCAGGTCGTCTATGTGAAAGCAAAGGCGGTTTCAGATTTTCGACATGAAAATTTAAAAGCTGTAAAATGCCGTTCCATTAACGACTATCACCACGCCCATGACGCATATCTCAATATTGTGGTGGGAAATGTGTATCATGAAAAGTTTACCAGTAATCCGCTCCGCTGGCTGCGGGAGAAAAAGGATTATAATTATAGCCTGAATCGCATGTTTGACTGTGATTTGGAAAAGAAGGGGCATATTGTCTGGGAAAAAGGCGAGAGGGGGACGATGCAGACGGTTCGCTACTATCTGAAACAGAGGGATATCCGTTATACGCGTTATGCGACAGAAAATAAACGGGGACAAAATGGAGGATTTTTTGATTCACAGATGGTAGGTAAGGATGCAAATGCTTCCATACCGATTAAAAAGGGAATGGATGTGAAAAAGTATGGCGGATATAAAACAATTACGCCGGCGTACTTTGCACTGGTACAATCCGTGGATAAGAAAGGAAATGTGCAGAAAAGCATTGAGTCTGTGCCGCTTTATCTAAAGCAGGAGGTGGAGAAGAATCCGGAGCGATATCTGGAATATTGTCGGAAGGAGTATGGTTTGGCGGAGCCGAAGGTTCTCATTCCGCGCATAAAAAAGGATTCACTGTTCCGAGTTAATGGATTTCCAATGCATTTGAGAGGGACAACAGGGAAGCAGTTGGTTTTCCAGGGAGCAGTTCAGCTGATTTTGGATGAGGAGTATGTGATTTATTTCAAAAAAATTGAGAAATATTTGCAAAGAAATCAAGCGGCTGCCGGAAAGGAACAACTGCCGATTACCGAAAATGATGGAATTACCCCGGAAGAAAATTTAAAGATGTATGATGAACTTTGCCGAAAACAGAAAGAAACCATCTATTCTCATAGACCGGCAAGTCAGTGTGATAAACTACTAGGAGGACGTGAACGGTTTGCAAAACTTCCCTGTGAGGAACAGTGTGTGGTGTTGAATGAAATATTGCATTTGTTACAATGTAAGCCAATTATGGCAAATTTGAAACAGATTGGGGGAAGTTCACTAGCGGGGAAAATAGTGATCAACAAGTTTATTACAAACTATGGAGAAGCAAAACTGATTCATCAATCGGTTACCGGCCTGTTTGAGCAGGAAATCGATCTTCTTGCGCTATGAGCTGGCGGATTGTGGTGATTTCAAACAGTGCAAAGCTGGATTACAAAATGGGACATCTGATTGTTCGTCAGGAAAATATCACAAAGATTCATTTAAGCGAGATACTGCTGCTGCTCATTGAGTCAACGGCAGTATCCCTGACGGCCAGCTTGCTCTGCGAACTGACAAAAAAGAAAATTAAGGTTGTATTTTGCGATGAAAAGAGAAATCCATCTTCGGAACTGATCGGATATTATGGCAGTCATGACACCAGCGCCAAAATCCGCAAACAGATTCAATGGAGCGAGGAGTCAAAAAGGCTGGTATGGACCGAGATTGTCTCGGAAAAAATACGAAATCAAAAGCTGTTTTTGGAGGAAGTGGGAAAAGAAAAAGAGGCGGCGTTATTGGGGCAATACCTATCGGAGATTCAGCCAGGGGACGAGACTAATCGAGAGGGGCATGCCGCCAAGGTCTATTTCAATGCCTTATTTGGAATGGAATTTTCCCGCACGCTGGATCATCCAATCAATGCTGCGCTGAATTATGGTTATAGCCTGATTTTGTCAGCGGTAAACCGGGAAATTGTTTCATGTGGTTACCTAACTCAATTGGGATTATTTCATGATAATATGTTTAATCCTTTTAATCTTGGTTCCGACTTGATGGAGCCGTACCGAATTTTGATAGACCGCAAAGTATATGAAATGTGTCCGGAGAAATTGGAGCATGAAGAAAAGATGGAGCTGGTGGATGTGTTGAATCAATCTGTTTTGCTGGATGGGAAAATACAGTATGTATCAAATGCGATTAAATTGTACTGCCATAGTGTATTTGATGCCATAGATGATAACGACATATCACTGATTTTATTTTATCGAAAAGAAGTAGTTTTTGATGGCAGATGAGAAACTGCATGCGCAAACTGTGTTTACAGTTTTTTCTCTATCGCCGCTTCGCAACAAGTTGCTCAGAAAAGAAGGATAATGTGAGTTACCGTTATATGAGAGTTATAGTCATGTTTGACTTGCCGACAAAGAGCTCGGCGGATATCAGAGAATATAATCGTTTTCGCAAACACTTGGTCAAATCCGGTTTTCTGATGATGCAGGAATCGGTGTACTGTAAATTGGCATTAAATGCGACGGTTGCGGAAGCGGTGATTGCTAATGTGAGGAAAAACCGACCGGAGCATGGGCTGGTGCAGGCATTTAGCATGACCGAAAAACAGTTTTCTAAGATTGAATTTATAACAGGAACTTCCACCTCGGAAATCCTGGATACGGATAAAAGGCTGGTGATTTTATGAAATTGGCGCATCCTGATTTTTTCTTCCCAATCGAAATTTCAGAATTGGAAATTCCCGTTTTGATTTTGGAAAATCCGGGTGGTTTTCGTAAATTTATATGGGAACTCCGGGAACAGACAGAGGGCCGGGAAGGGCGCTGGGTGCTGTCGGAGAATAATAAACCGCTAAATTTTGCAAAAAGCTGTGAAGTGATTATAAATCCGTTTGCGATGGAAATAAATCAGAGAAAATTGCTGACTTCCCTATATGACAGGGTGGAAAAATTCGCCTCATCTTCCGAAGTGCTGATGATCTGGAACCAGATGGAATCCTATTTTCAGAAAGTGACAGAAGAACTATTGACTACAACCGATGAATTTGCCCTTATTTATCGAGATAATATTTCAATTAAAGATTTTTTGAAATTTATGGAAGTGCGCTTTGAAGAACATAACGAAGATGTTGCGGAACACATGATTGACTATTTTAGAATGTCAGCAGAAGTGATGGGAACGCGATTGTTTGTGCTGTGCAATTTGAGATTATTTTTTGGTGGACAGGAAATGCAATATCTGTATGAGCAAGCGCTGTATCATAAGTTCAGTCTGTTGCTTGTGGAAGGTCATATTCCTGATGGAAAAGAGAAAGGAGAGAAATGGATGATTGTGGATAAAGATAATTGCGTCATTGTGCCAGATGGTGTATAATCATTATGAGGTAGCCATATGAGTCACCCATATTGTAGTGGTATGTTTATTCGGTGAGAGCCCATGATGGGGGATTTTAATTTTCATCATTTGAGGTTTGAGAGTAGTGTGAACTCGTATGGTGGTAAAACCACCATAATAGATATAATACTAATAGTAAAGTTTGAGAGTAGTGTGAACTCGTATGGTGGTAAAACGCATGTTCAAGAACGGTCAATTTGTACCTAGTTTGAGAGTAGTGTGAACTCGTATGGTGGTAAAACTTGAACTCTGACAGACAGCAAGCGCCTATTGTTTGAGAGTAGTGTGAACTCGTATGGTGGTAAAACGAATATCCAGACAATGAATTGCTGCAATATGTTTGAGAGTAGTGTGAACTCGTATGGTGGTAAAACAAGGTCAAGTTGTTCATCAACCGCAACCACGTTTGAGAGTAGTGTGAACTCGTATGGTGGTAAAACTTTGACATCTAACATTACATCATTAAGAGAGTTTGAGAGTAGTGTGAACTCGTATGGTGGTAAAACGGTAGTCATGATTATACTGTAGATGATGTGGTTTGAGAGTAGTGTGAACTCGTATGGTGGTAAAACATTTGTTTCCGTCCACATACGCCGCACAGTGTTTGAGAGTAGTGTGAACTCGTATGGTGGTAAAACCGTTCTGCCCCTGCAAAGCAACCACATTCGGTTTGAGAGTAGTGTGAACTCGTATGGTGGTAAAACTGGTCGTCTGTCTTTATCTGTATGCGGTCTGTTTGAGAGTAGTGTGAACTCGTATGGTGGTAAAACGACCGGCAGACCGGCCCCGCCCCCTCTTGTGTTTGAGAGTAGTGTGAACTCGTATGGTGGTAAAACGAAATAACATGACACTGCGAGAAAGAGTGAGTTTGAGAGTAGTGTGAACTCGTATGGTGGTAAAACTATATCTAAAATGAACATCCCAAGGATACTGTTTGAGAGTAGTGTGAACTCGTATGGTGGTAAAACTAGAACAGCATATTATTGTAGCAGGTTGGTGTTTGAGAGTAGTGTGAACTCGTATGGTGGTAAAACTTTTACAATACCGTAAATAGATACAAGAAAGTTTGAGAGTAGTGTGAACTCGTATGGTGGTAAAACTAGTTATTTCTCCATCTGCTGACATTTTATGTTTGAGAGTAGTGTGAACTCGTATGGTGGTAAAACACAGAACTATAACGAAGTTGTCGGCAATATGTTTGAGAGTAGTGTGAACTCGTATGGTGGTAAAACTATTGCGTCGATTTAAAAGATCTAACAGCTGTTTGAGAGTAGTGTGAACTCGTATGGTGGTAAAACGGTATGAGCGTTTTCCCTTCTGTATTCCGTGTTTGAGAGTAGTGTGAACTCGTATGGTGGTAAAACCAATTGACGGAAATATCATTTATAATCTGGGTTTGAGAGTAGTGTGAACTCGTATGGTGGTAAAACCGGATCTGTCCGGGGAACTGTCTGATTTTAGTTTGAGAGTAGTGTGAACTCGTATGGTGGTAAAACAAATTTTCATCCGTGTCATTCACGATGGCAGTTTGAGAGTAGTGTGAACTCGTATGGTGGTAAAACAAATTTTCATCCGTGTCATTCACGATGGCAGTTTGAGAGT
>CANPZR010000215.1 GCA_947589175.1 uncultured Lachnospiraceae bacterium
CGAACGTAGCGCGCAGCGTGGAAAAATATGACGGGGCTGTAAAGGTGAAGGCAGAAAACGGGATATTTACCGTTGAGCTATTCCTGAATTTTTAAAGGGTTGACAATGTAAACAAACAGCGTTATAATATTCCGTATAAAATCGGATGCGGCCCATCGGCCGCGGAAATGAGGGCAAAGGTGAAGAAGGAAATTCGGGTTACGAACAGCGAGTGGTACGTGATGGACTGTCTATGGGAGGAATCGCCCCGGACGCTGATGCAGATTGTTCCCCTTTTGAAAGAGAAAATCGGGTGGAGCAAGAGCACTTCTGCCACGATGGTGCGGCGGATGGCGGAGAAGGGCCTGATCGGCTACGAGGAGCGGGGAAAGACCAAGTATTTTTATCCGAAGGTGGACAAGGAGGACGTAGTGGTGCAGGAGACGAGGGATTTTCTGCAGCGGATCTACGACGGGAGCATCGGCATGATGATGAGCGCGCTGGTGAAGCAGAACGACTTGTCCAGGGAGGATATTCACGAGTTACAGGAAATTCTGCGGATGGCAGAGCAGGAGTCAGAGGAGAAATAAAAGGCGATGTCTTTTTTGGAATTTGCGCTGGAATCCTCATTGTTAGTGGTCATCGTTATGGGGATTCGGAGGATTTTTACAGGCAGAATACGGTACGCGGCCATTTACGCGCTGTGGTTTCTCGTATTTCTGCGCTTTTTGATACCAGTAAATTTCGTCGCGACGCCCCTTTCCATCGGACGGATTATCCCGGAGTCGCTTTTTGAACGGGAGCGGGAAAGCCGGGGGACGGAGCTTGCGGTCCCTGTCCGGACGGCGGAGCGGGGAATCGCTGAGGACAAAGCTTCCGGGGGACGGGAGAGCGAGATGTTATCCGGCATTCGCCCGGAGGAGCGCTCCAGAGAGTGCTTGATCGGCGGGAGGGAGGACTGGCCCGCGGCGCTTGCCTGTGGCTGGGCGGCTGTTTCGGGAATTTTATTTCTGTGGCTTTTGGCGTCCAATGGGCGTCTTTTGAAAAAAATGAAGCGCGACAGTATAGTAATCGGGGTGAGAGGGAAGGTTCGCATATACGCGTCCTCTGCCGTAAAGGGGCCGTGCCTGTACGGGTTTTTCCGGCCTGCTATCTATCTCCCCTTCTCCATTCTGGGGGACGGTGAGATAAGCGGCGAGGAGAGGGAGCAGATTGTTACACATGAATATGTGCATTACCGGCACGGGGACCACATCTGGTCCCTGCTGCGGATGATTCTTCTGGCGGCGTACTGGTTCGATCCGTTTATGTGGCTGGCGGTTTCCTGTTCCAAAAAGGACGCGGAGCTTTTTTGCGACGAAACGGTGATTGGACTGCTGGGAGAGGATAAGCGGTTTGACTACGGGAGGATGCTGGTGCGGATGGCGGGCGAGACGTCCCGCGCCGAGTTTTTCTGCCCCGTCATGCCCATGAGCCGCAGGGGGCAGGAGATGAAAAAGAGAATCCGCGCTATTGCCCGACGGAAAAAATATTCCCGCCTGGCGGCGGTGTCGATGGCGCTTGTGGTACTGGCGGCCGCGGCTATCACATGCAGCAGCCGGATCTCGCCTCCTGCGGAGGCGCAGAGCGCCGGACCGGAAAATGAGTCGGCGACTTCCAAATCCGTTTCTCTGTCCAGCGCCGAGGAGGAGGCGCCGGTGGAGGAAGAACTGTTTGGCAGGTACATAGAGGCTTTTACCGGGGCGGTCAATACGGGCGATACGGACGGACTGTCGGAGGTTCTCTATGAGGACAGCGCCGTGTATGAGCAGCAGAGCCGGATTGCGGAGAATTATTACAGCCGGGGAATCCGGGAGAAGGTAAAGAGCGTTTCTATCGACGCCGTGCATTACACGGCGCCGGACCGGATGGAGATCGTTTCACGGGAAAGGATACGGGTCTTTTACGAGGACGCGGATTCACGCCTGGTGCGCCAGAGCTACTGTTATGGCTGCGAAAAAATCGACGGCAAATGGTATATTACCGATATGAAAGAGAACGCGGCTCCGCAAAAGTGAGGAGCCGCAATTTTTAACCTTATACATAGTTTGCCTTGCGTGGCATTTTCAGCCGCCTGTTTTTTATAGAAATTCTTTCTTTAAGAAAATTTTTTATTGAGAAAAATCGACGTCGTAGGGGCATTCCCTGGCCCGCACGGAGCCGCAGTTTGTGGCGGTGTTGGTCATAAAGAGGTCAGCCTCCTCCTCGGTAATCTGGGAGACGGTGGCCGGGTAGATATCCTGTCCGGCAGCGTATCCTTTTTCACACCAGAAATCCAGAAGATAGCATCCGTCGCTCTGTCCGCAGTTCGTAAAGGTGTTATAGGAAAAATCAATTCCCTGAATGCCCGCCATGAACATCGCGTGGGGATAGCGCTCATTGGGCGCTATGTTTGTAAAGGTGTTCTCGGTTATGACCGCGTTTTCCCAGTTCAGCGCGCGGATGGCCGTCTGGGTTCCGTCGAATTCGCAGCCGCGGATTGTGACATCCGCGTGGTAGGAATCCCCTGTGTAGCGGTGGGTGCCCACGCCGGTCTCCAAGTCGGAAAAATGGCAGTTTTCAATGAGCACCTCCTCGTTGGGGGTGCCGTCCATCTTGCTCCACTGGGAGCTGAAGCCGTCCCTCTGCGCGTCCGGCGTGTCCAGGTTGATGGCTTCCTTGTTGTTCTTGCCGGACGCCGCGTGGCCGGTGAACGTGCAGTTCCGCACAGTCACATCCTCGCTGGCGTCCATCTCGATAAAGTGGCCGAGGCGCATATTTTTAAAGGTGATATTTTCAACGGTCACATGGCGGTTGTGCCCCATGATAATGGCAATCAGGTTCTTATTTCCCATGTCCAGCTTTCCCAGGTCGATCACGGCCGTTCCCTCACCGGCAATCGTGATATTTTTTTCGCCGTCGTGAGAGCCGTAAACGCCGCTCTGCTTGGCCCGGCTGTCGCGGATGAGCTGGAACATGGAGGAAGCGGCGTCCATGTCGTCGCATCCGGTCTCCATGCTCTTTTTCAGAATGGCGCCGTCCTTGAGGAGAATGCGGGTGTTGGAGGGGACGTACAGGGTATTGGTGAGCTTGTAGGTGCCCTTTTTCAGCACGAGCGTGCCGCCCGTCGATTCCATTTTCTTTAAATAGGATTTAATGGTCCAGTAATTCCGCGTGTTCTTATTGTATTTGGAGGAATTGGCGCTGGAGTTGCACGGCTTGGTATCCGGTGCGATCGTGTAGGTCACGTCGGGGTTGTACCCCTCCTCATAATCCTCGCCGTCAGCGGAATCTCTATCCGAAACTCCGTCCCCCGTTGCGTATTCGGAAAAATCCACATTGTAGGGGCAGTCCAGGAGATGGATGGAACCGCAGTTTTTGGCTGTGTTTGTCAAAAACAGGCCCGCCTCTTTTTCCGTGATCCGGGAGGTGGTGGCCGGGTAAATCGTCTGTCCCGCCGCGTAGCCCCGGTTACACCAGAATTCCAACAGGTATTCGGACCCCGATCCGCAGTTCTTAAAACTGTTGTGGGAGAAATTTATCCCGCGGGCTCCGGCGATAAAGAAGCAGTAGGGATACCGGCTGTTGGGGTCGATATTGGTAAATGTATTGCGTGTGATCGTGGCGTTTTTCCAGTTCAGGACCCGGATCGTCATCTCGTCCTTGTCAAAGGAGCAGTTTTTGATGGTCACGTTGGTGTGGTAGGAATTTCCTGTGTAGCGGTGCGTGCCGATGGCGGTCTCCAGCTTGTTGAACCGGCAGTTCGTGATGGAGATGTCCTCGTTGGGCGTGCCGTCTTTTTTGCTCCATGAGGCGTTGAAGCCCTGGCGCTTTTTGTCCGGCGTGTCTAAATTGATGGCCTCTTTGTTGTATTTGCCGGAGGACTTGTGGCCGGTGAAGGAGCAGTTTTTGATGCTGACATTCTTGCAGGCGTCCATCTCAATGATGTGCCCGTACCGCATATTTTTAAAAGTAATGTTTTCGATTTTAATATTTTTATTGTGTCCCATAACAATACCGATGACCGGCTGGTTTCCCATTTTTACATAGGCCAGGTCGATTACGGCCTTTCCTTTTCCCTTGATGGAAATGTTTTTCTCCCCGCCGTGCTTGCCAATCACGGCGTTTTTGGAGGCGCGGGACTGGCGGATGAACTGGAACATGGTGGAATTGGCCTGTCCGCTTTTGGTCTTTTTCAGGACCACGCCGTTTTTCAGGACGATGTGGACGTTAGAGGAGACGAACAGGGTGTTGCTCAGTTTGTAGGTGCCCTTGTTGATGATCAGCGTTCCGCCTCCCTGATTGTTGAGCTTCTGGAGGCTGGACCGCAGCTGCGCGGCGTTGCCGGAGGAGACGCGCAGGGTCTTTGCCTGGGCCTGGCGGCCGGAAAAAAGGGCGGCGCACAGGCAGACGAGCAGCAGGCCGACGCACGCTGAAATAGCAGTAAATTTCTTTTTCATTTTCATTCCTCATTTCTAAAGCGGTTAGTCCGCTTTTAATATTTTTTCGTTTTGCCGCACCGCAACAAAATCAATTTCGCCATTGCCGGTTTTGCCCACGAGTTCATAAGCTCCTCGCTGGGGGCTCCCACAGCGGCATATTTTTCAACCTGACCACTTCTGTTTATAAAAAAATTATATCCGAAAATAGTAATTAAGTCAATGAATATAGCGATTTATAACCGCAATACGATGGGAGCAATTCTTAAAAAAATTTTACAATTTATATAATCCGTGGTACAATATTTTTAATAAGATAAAAGTATTTATTATATGTTTAAATCTGCACCTTATCAAAGTACATAGTGCAAGATTTGCACTTTTTTACTTTATAGGAAATTCCGAGTTTAGAAAGAACACAAAAAGAGGATGTTTATCGAACATACGTTAGACAAACATCTGTT
>CANPZR010000216.1 GCA_947589175.1 uncultured Lachnospiraceae bacterium
TATGCCTGTCAGTACAAGGCGCTGGGAGAGACGGTAGACCAGATTCCGGAGGACCAGATTACGGTGTCGCTGTTCCGCGATACATATCCCAGAAGGCTGTTCAAGGCTCTGGAGGAATCTGGCAGGACGATTACGCAGCCCTATCCGGGAATATACTATGTAAAAGGGCATATGCAGTTTGACACACAGATTGTTGTTATCAGCCAGCTGACTGCGGACAGACACAGCGCATTGCGGGTTCTGTCTAATCATGCCAAGGAAGCGGATGTGCGTAGATTTCTTACAGAATCAGCTGCGCTTAAAAAGCAGGGAGACAGACATAATATTGATGCGGTACTCCAGGTCAGTGTTCAGGCAAATGGAGAGCTGTATGGGAAGATCAGGAGGGATGATAATATGAGTCCGGCATTTGAAGAACTTATGCAAGATGTAATTGAAAAGAGAGTGGAACAGCGGGTGGAAGAAGTAAGGAAGGAAGCTGCAGCCGAAATTGAGGCTGCTCATGAGGCTGTTCATGAGGCTGCTCATGAGGCTGCTCGAAAAGCCAGGCTGGAAGCGATTGTCAGCATGATGAAGAATCTGAACTATACGGAAGAAAAAGCTATGGACACGCTCGAAATTCCGGCTGAGGAAAGAAGTATGTATATGGTGTGGCTCACTAAAGTCTGATTAAAATTTCTGCCGTAAGGCAAAGCGAGGAAATTATGGAGAAAATACAGGATATTAAAGTTTTGTTCCAGCAGACGGAAAAAGAGCAGTGGAATGCTCTTTTTCTGCGCTATGAGCAGGATGAGCGGGCGGGGGTGCAAAAGCTGGTGGCACAGTACCGGAGAAAACTCGCCGCTTTTGAAAAGGAACAGGTCAGATTGGAGAAAATGCTGGAATTTGAAAAAAAATACGGGCCGGATTTTTCCTGCATCTGTGGCATCGACGAGGCGGGGCGGGGGCCTTTTGCCGG
The DNA here is from genome assembly GCA_947589175.1 of uncultured Lachnospiraceae bacterium. Lineage (GTDB taxonomy): Bacteria > Bacillota > Clostridia > Lachnospirales > Lachnospiraceae > Eubacterium_F. The sequence continues at coordinate 959 of CANPZR010000216.1, forward strand.
GCCGGTGGTGGCCGGTGCGGTCGTGCTTCCTCCGGGGCTGAAAATCCAGGGGCTCAACGATTCGAAACAGGTCAGCCCCGCCAGGCGGGAGGAGCTTTTTGAGGAAATCCGCGAGAAGGCGGTCAGCGTCGGAATCGGGATGGCGTCGCCGGGGCGGATCGACGAGATAAATATTTTGCAGGCGACCTACGAGGCTATGCGCCGCGCCGTGGAGGATCTGACCGTGGTGCCGGATTTGCTTCTGAACGACGCCGTGACGATCCCGCAGCTCCCCATTAAGCAGGTGGGCATTGTCAAGGGGGACGCCCGGAGCCTTTCCATCGCGGCCGCCAGCATTATGGCGAAAGTCACCAGGGACCGGATGATGATCGATTACGCGGAATTGTACCCGGAATACGGATTTGAGAAAAATAAGGGGTATGGCTCCGAGGAGCACCGGGCGGCACTGAAAAAGTTCGGGCCGTGCCCTATCCATAGGCGGACGTTTATCCATAACTGGGTTTAGGGGGAGCCGGGGCAGGGGCGCGAGTCCGGTTCCAGGGTGCGAGCCGGATCCAGAGTGCGACTGAAAGCGGGGACAAGCCGGATTCAGGACGCCGGGCAGGCGGAACAGAGTTCCGTAGGCTGGGAATGGAGTGGCGGTGTAACCTTGTGGTATAACCTGCTATAAACGAGCCATAAACGATGAAAATTTTGCTTGCGTAATTATGAAAACTGTGATATATTATCAATAGAAAAGGAACAACCGCCCACAAGGTGGGTTGACCCAGGGTTAGAAAAACCACCCCGTCGCTGGTCAAAGTTTAGGGGTGGTTTTTCTATGTAGGATTACTTACTGCATTTCGCTAAATCAGCAAAATGTAAAAATAAATCTAAGTAATGCCAAAATGAATAAGCCGAAATTCAGCATATCCATAAAATCAAATTGATTTTTCATAGGCATCACCTCCATTCGATAAAATGAAGGGTCAGCCCACCCTGTAACCACGGTTGTTCCGTAAAATCATTTTAACATGAATCGACAAAAGCTATATTATTTTAAAAGGAAAGCCAGAGAAGCGGTTACCCTCAATAATTTGTAACAGTACCGTTATAAACGGCACGCCGTCACTATCGCAAGTAGTTTGTGGCCTATTTGGTTTATCTATCATTAAAGATTGTATAACACAATCCGACAAGGGCAATGAGGACCATGCAGAGATGGAAAAGATCAGTATAAGTAACATAGTTCATTTCTTATCCCTCCTTTCTTTCGTCTGGAGGGTTTATCCCCTCTGATAAGTAAGGAGGGCTTTGCCCTAACAAAAAAGTAACCGCCCCAGCCCAAGGATGCGGTTACTTATGTAATTGAAAATGGATCTAACAAGTGTTTTTATCATCCTCGAAAGTGAAAATTTTTTCAACTGTAGTGTCAAAGACTTTCGCAATATCCATGGCAAGTTTCAAGGATGGATTGTATTTTCCATTTTCAAGGTTGCCGATAGTTTCCCGGCGGACGCCGACTAACTTGGCGAGTTCGGTCTGTTGCATATTTCGTTCTTTGCGCAGTTCATGAATACGGGTTCGCAATACAGGCATCAGATGTCCCCCTTTTCAAGTTTATGAAATAAAAGTCCGGAAATAATCTGGGACGCTGCAATGACAAAGCCATACGCATGGAAATAGTTGATTGCCTGGTCTGTTATTGAGCCTATTACGCCAATCCCCATTAACAGAATTACGGTGATGTCTAAGGACAGGCTCATTGCTTTTGTGATGTGGTTCATGCTCATCTCATCCGTCGTTTCTCGATTTGGGAAAAATGTGACCAGCATACAAAGTGCGGCAAATAATAGGAAAAAAGAGCTGATCCTATTAAGAACGCGATTGTCTGGCAGATTGAAAATAGCAAATAAAAGCCAGAAAATACCGTTCAGGGTGAAACGGATCGTGTACTGCTTCGCTAATGGTAAAACAGAATTTTCTTTTTTAAACTTCATATAGGCATCCTCCTTGTGATGTATTTTTAACTTATGTGATAAATATACCACATGCAAAGCGATGTGTCAACAATAAAAGGAAAAAAATTTTTTCGAAAGGTAAATAGCAACCCGAGAGTCCCGTTTGTAACCCAAGACTCCCGTTTTGTAAATGAAAATCTACTTTTGTAAACGAGTTTCCCCTTTTGTAAACGAAACTCCCGTTTTGTAAGTGAAATTCCCGTGTTTTCATTTGTACCTTAGTATGTTATAATGTATTCAGCAATAAATTTGCGTACGCCAATAAGAGATCAATTCCCTCTCGAAATTTTTGTATTCGGAGAATCCATCCCTGTCTGATGTGATAAGGCTGTTGTCTTCTGGCGGCTTATGCAGATTTATCTGTTACTTCTTGAGAAGTTTCGGCTTTAAGATGATGTCCTCGGCAGCTACCGGTGAACATCCTAACTTTTTAAGCAGATCTTCTCCGTAATAAAAGCTGAACGCTTCGTATGGGCTGCGGTTGTTCAGCTTTTTTCTTTTATAAGAATTGATGTGGTTCATCATCAGGAAGATGTCTTTCTGCGTCAGGTCATCAAAACTTGTCCCTTTAGGAAGGATGCGCCGGATCAGCTCGTGATTGACTTCACAGGCACCCTTCTGGTAAGGGGAGCCCGGATCGCAATAGAATACTCTTGTCCGTAAGCGGGGAACTTTTTCACGATATTCAATCTCTTTCGGATTTGAGAATTCACTTCCATTATCGGTAAGAATGACGGGGAACAGCCGGTTAAAATGCTCTGTGCCCAGAACTTTGTCCAATGCGTTGATGATACGTATGACAGAAGCGGACGTGTTTGCTTCCCTGAGAAAAGCAAGCATCAGGCTTGTCTCAACGAAATGCATTGTCAAAAGACATTTGCCGCCCTGCCGCCCTATGACACTGTCCATCTGTACTACAGTAGTTTCCGGATTTTTTTCCATGTACTTCTGGAAATCCGAGTAGCTCCGGTCGATCCGGCATCCTCTGTCCACCTTGAACTCCGGCTGCTTATAGCGCGGACGGTACTTTACCTTGCGTGGCAGGTCAATGTTCCTGATATCGAAAAGTCCGGCATCAACGTAGTTATACAAAGTTTTTTCACTGCACATCAGGTCATCCATATGATTCAGATAAACCTGATGGAGAGACTGGCCATTCCGTACCAGAGGACTTATGATTCTGTTTATCCTTGTGATGTCATCCTCATTTGACAGGATACCGGTCCTGGACTCAGAAATGACATGATGGGCCCTCTCATGTGCATCAGCGGGATCATAGATCCTCTTTAAGAGAGTACACTTTGGGAGTTTCCCGCAGCCGTTGCAGACATAAGGCGGCTTGTTTTTCACCGAGCAGACATCCTCCTCAAAGTCAGGACAGTGCAGGGTACATTCTGAGCAGAGGCTGCATTTATAAGCTGACTGATGGGTACAGGCACTGACACAGATTTTCTTCGCCTTGCATGTAACACGAAACTTACAGGGATTATAGGGATACCCCGGACGCCCGCTTTTCTTATCATAGGAGTATTTTTTGATCTCTTTTGCAATAGTTGTCCGATCCTTTCCAAGCTCCTTTGCGATTTTTCCAAAGGACGCATTCTCCTGAAGCCCCTTTGCAATAATCAAACGGTCTTCATAAGATAAAAACTTTGACATGGTAGCTCCTTTCCAGCCGCCAGAATCAAAGCATAACAAAAATAGGACCAACTTTCCAGTCAGTCCCATATGTTTGTAAGAGAGAATCCATACCCTCTTTTACAAAGGCATCTATTCACTTATACCACTCATCTGGGATAATGGGTATGGAATCTCGGATTACAATTCAGGAAATTTTTTCGAAAAATATTTTGAAGTTTATTTTCCGCTTTGGGTTGAAATGAGAGGTATCTGTTTGGTATAATCAGATAGGATGCGGTGAAATATAAAGA
>CANPZR010000217.1 GCA_947589175.1 uncultured Lachnospiraceae bacterium
AGAAACGAGGAAAAAATGGGACGTTTATTTGTTTTTATGGGAAAGAGCGCATCGGGGAAGGACACCCTGTACGAGCGGGTGATGGAGAGGAATCCGGCTCTGCGGAAGGTGGTGCCCTACACCACGAGACCGATTCGTGCGGGGGAGGCCGAGGGGCGGGAGTATTATTTTGTCACTGAGGGGCAGATGCGGGCTCTCGCGGATGCGGGGAAGATCGTGGAGCGCCGCTGTTACGAGACGGTGAAGGGAAACTGGTATTATTTCACAGCAGAGGACGGGCAGATTGATTTTTCGCGAGGGGATTACTGTATGATTTCCACGCTGGAGGGATACGAAAAACTGCGGGATTATTACGGCTGCGGCCAGGTGGCGCCAATTTATATAGAAGTAAATGATTTTGTCCGGATGGAGCGGGCTCTGTTCCGGGAGAAACAGCAGGCAAATCCCTGTGTGGCGGAGCTCTGCCGCCGGTTTTTGGCAGATGAAAAGGATTTTTCAGAGGGAAAATTAATTCGGCTGGGAATCAATAATAGGGTGAACAATACATCTCTGGACGATGCGGTGGTTCAAATTGAGACAATAATCGGGATTCAAAAAAACTGGTAGATAAAATGAGTAAAAAGTGATATGATAAAAAGAGTACGGAAAGCGGGGTGAATCCATGGACATTCGTGTGGACAACATGCAGCAGGTAAATCAGACGAGCCAGACGGCGAAGGCGCCGGAGAGCGCGGAGGATTTTAAATTTACACTGATGAGTTCCATTGAGGAGGCGGGCCTCAAAGAGCGGCTCAGCGTCATGATGGAGGAGATTACCATGCAGGGCAAGAAGCTGACCAAGCGCATGGATGTCAGGGATATGAAGCACTACCGCCGACTGATTAAGGAATTTATGAACGAGGTCGTGAACCGTTCTCACAAGTTCAGCAGAGAGAATTTTCTGGACCGGAGGGGAAGGCACCGGGTGTACGGGATGATTAAGCGGGTGGACGCCACGCTGGACGAGCTGGCGGAGGAGCTGATCAAGGATGAAAAGGACGCTATTGCCATACTCAGCAAGGTGGACGAGATCCGGGGGCTTCTGCTGGATCTCATCATGTGACGGCGCGCGGGATGCAAGCGCTGCCGGGAAGAAAAGCGGGACGGTATGCGGGATACAAGCGCCATCGGGAAGAAAAGCGGGACGGTATGCGTCAGGGAAAAGGCCGGGGCTTTGGTAGGCCTGGCAGAATGAGAGGAATATATGTTTAAATTTTCAGAGATTGTAGGCCATGAGCAGATCAAGGAGCATCTGCAAGCGGCCATCCGGGATAAAAAGCCATTTCACGCGTATATATTTGAGGGCGAAGTAGGCGTGGGAAAAGAGACGATGGCGAGGACCTTCGCGGCGGGGCTGCAGTGCCAGGAGGAGGGGGATAAGCCCTGTACCCACTGTGCGTCCTGTCGGCAGTTCGAGTCCGGCAATCAGCCAGACGTGGTCTGGGTGCAGCGGGAAAAGGCCAGTATCGGCGTGGACGAAATCCGGCAGCAGTTGTGTAACACCATGGATATCCGCCCCTTTTCCAGCCCCTACAAAATCTATGTGGTCCCAGAGGCGGAATTGATGACGGAAGCGGCGCAGAACGCGCTGTTAAAAACTATTGAAGAGCCCCCGGAGTACGGCGTGGTTATTTTGCTGACCAGCAATATTGACCAGCTTTTGCCCACGATACGGTCCCGGTGTCTGGTCATGGAGTTCCGGCCGCTGAGTAATTACGTAGTAGAGGAATTTCTGAGGACTCACGCTCATGTTCCGGACTACCTGGCCAAGACCAGCGCCGCATTTGCCCAGGGAAATATCGGCAAGGCCATGCGGTACGCCAATTCCGAAGATTTTATTGACCGGAAGGATCACATTTTATTTCTTCTCCGCTGCATGAACCGGATGAACCTGCCGGACATGATGGCTCTGATTCGGGAGCTGGGCACAAGGCGGGAGGAGACCAGGGATTATATTGACATTATGGCTCTGTGGTATCGGGACGTCCTTATTTTTAAAGCTACCAAGAATCTGAATCAGCTGGTGTTCAAGGAGGAGTCTTCCTATATTGCCAGGGAGGCGGAGCACCGCAGTTATGAGAAGATTGAGGAGATACTGCAGGCATTTGAAAAGGCTAAAATGCGTCTTAAGGCGAACGTCAGCTTTGATGTGACTATGGAGCTGATGCTCTTGACGCTGAAAGATTAGAATCCAATGATCATTGCGAAATGGAGGCAGACATGAAGGTTATTATTGGAGTGCGTTTTCGACAGGCGGGCAAGGTATATTATTTTGACCCGGGCGATAAAAAGCTGGAGAGAAACCAGCACGTGATTGTGGAGACGGCGAAGGGCGTGGAGATCGGCACGGTCGTGCTGCCCAATCGGGAAATGGCGGAAGAGAAAATCGTTATGCCCCTTAAAAAGATTATCCGTATCGCCACGGAAAAGGACGAGGAGACGGAGAGGAAGAACCGGGAAAAGGAAAAAGAGGCGTTCCGGATCTGTCTTGAGAAGATCGCGAAGCACAAGCTGGAGATGAAGCTGATCGACGCGGAATACACATTTGACAACAATAAATTATTATTTTATTTTACAGCGGACGGACGCATTGATTTCCGGGAGCTGGTAAAAGATCTTGCCAGCGTGTTCCGCACGCGGATTGAGCTGCGCCAGATCGGCGTCCGGGACGAGACGAAGATTCGGGGCGGCATCGGCATTTGCGGGCGGGCGCTTTGCTGCCACAGCTATTTGTCGGAATTTGTTCCCGTCTCCATCAAGATGGCGAAGGAGCAGAATCTGTCGCTGAATCCCACCAAGATATCCGGGGTGTGTGGCCGCCTGATGTGCTGCCTGAAAAATGAAGAAGAAGCCTATGAGGAGCTCAACAGCCACCTGCCGAATGTGGGAAGCCGCGTCAAGACGGCGGACGGTCTCTCCGGCGAGGTGCAGAGCGTCAGCGTCCTCAAGCAGCGCGTAAAAGTCATTGTCACGCTGGATAACGACGAGAAGGAAGTGCGCGAGTACGCCGTGTCGGAGCTGAAATTCCGCAGGGGAGGCCCCAAGGGCCAGATTCAGGCGAAGCACGAGCGGGAGCTGAAGAAGTTAGAGGACATGGAGAAAAAGGAAGGAAAATCAAAGCTCGATGAATGACAAGCCATCCGAAGGAACATTTCTCAGAGAGGGCGAGAGGCTGGACGATTTACAGCGGGACGGACTGAAGCTGATTCAGAATCCGTCCTGGTTCTGTTTTGGCATGGACGCGGTCCTTCTGACGGCGTTCGTCCGGGTAAAAAAGGGAGATCGCTGTCTGGATCTGGGATGCGGCAACGGCGTAATCCCCCTGCTGTTGTCCGGGCGCACGCAGGGGGACAGCTTTACCGGCCTGGAGATTCAGTCGGATATCGCGGAGATGGCCGGGCGCAGCGTGGCCTACAACGGAGTCGGCGACCGGGTTCGGATCGTGGAGGGGGATATACGGGAGGCCGTTTCTCTTTTCGGGGCCTCGGTCTTTGACGTGGTGACCAGCAATCCCCCTTACCTCACGAAATCCCACGGGCTGGTCAACCCCACGGACCACAAGGCTATCGCCAGACACGAATTGAAATGCACGCTGGAGGAGCTGATTGACAGCGCCACGAGACTGTTGAAGCCCGGCGGCCATTTTTTTATGGTGCACCGTCCCTTCCGGCTGGCGGAGATCATCTGCCGCATGACGGAGCACAAGCTGGAGCCAAAGCGGATGCGCCTTGTGTATCCCTATGTGGACAAAGAGCCCAACATGGTATTGATTGAGGGCGTCCGGGGCGGCAACGCCAGGCTGGCGGTAGAGCCGCCGCTGATCGTATATGAGAGAGAACATGTGTACACCGAAGAAGTCCGTGCTCTCTATGAAAGCACGGATATATAGCGTATTTGCGCGCGATGCATATCGTATATGTGAAAAAATGAGCAAACGCTTTACATGGTGTATATGAAACAGGTCGGAAAAATTTCAATAAACACGTCATTAGTCATTTATGGAGGGAATCATGGCGGGAAAATTATATCTCTGCGCGACCCCGATCGGGAATCTGGAGGATATCACGCTGCGGGTGCTCCGCGTATTACAGGAGACGGACGTCATCGCGGCGGAGGACACCAGGCAGACGGTGAAATTATTGAACCACTACGAGATTCACACGCCGCTCGTGAGCTATCATGAGCACAACAAAAGAGAAAAAACGCCGATTCTGATTCGGCGCATGTTGGAGGGCGAGCGCGTGGCGCTGGTGACGGACGCCGGGACGCCGGCCATTTCCGATCCCGGAGAGGACCTGGTTCGGGCCTGCTATGAGGCGGGAATCGAGGTGACGTCCCTGCCGGGCGCGTCAGCGGTCGTCACGGCCCTCACGCTGTCGGGGATGCCCGCCCGGAATTTTACCTTCGAGGGATTTCTGCCCACGGACAAAAAGGAGCGGGAACAGGCGCTTGGCCGTCTGGCGGACACCTTTTGCACGACGATTCTCTACGAGGCGCCTCACCGCCTTGAAAAGACGCTGCGGTTGCTGGCGGAAACCGTGGGGGCGGACCGGCCGGTGGCCGTCTGCCGGGAACTGACCAAAAAGCACGAGAGCGTCCAGCATTTTACCCTGGGGGAGGCGGCAGCCTATTTTCAGGAAAATGAGCCGAGAGGCGAGTTCGTCCTGGTGATCGCGGGGGCCGACCCCGGAGAGCGGGAGCGGCAGAGGCAGAAGGAGTGGCAGGAGATTTCCCTGTCGGAGCATATGAATATGTATACGGCGCGGGGGCTGGCCAAAAAGGAGGCCATGAAGCAGGTGGCGAAGGACCGGGGCGTGCCCAAGCGGGAGATTTACGCGGAGCTTCTGC
>CANPZR010000218.1 GCA_947589175.1 uncultured Lachnospiraceae bacterium
CCGTTTGCCACCAGATCGTAATCTCCCTTTCCCGTCTTAAAAATGCCCTGTGTATACATATCATACATGGCGTCATACAGCTCCCTTGCCTCGTCCGGCAGCTGATTATAAAAATAACGATATTCTACTGTTGTATCGTTCTCTGCGGCATACACCCGGTCCGCCCGCGCATTCTCCCGCAGATTTCCTCCGCCTCCGATACACATTGTCAGTACCAGAACGAATGAAAGTACAATGCTTACTCCTTTTTTCAAAGTTTCACACTCCTCTCCGCTTTTTTTCAAAAATAATGACGCCGGATAAACCTGTTTTTTATCCAACATCACTATAATACCAATATTCCCTTAAAAAATCAATCCTTATCAAATTTGACTTTCCCATTCCTATTTTCCAGACAAAATGATATAATAGACCATGCAAGGAATTTTCAGACTGTCGGGGCGCATGCACTCTGTCCCCGGCACCATCACGACATACGCAAGGAGGCACCTATGAACAAAAAAGAAATCGCCGAAATCAAGCGGCGGATCACCAAGACCAAATGCAGTTTTACAAGACTCTGCGGCTGTTATGTGGACGCGGAGAAGCAAAAGAGGCTGACCTTAAAGGAGGCATTTCTCTCTCTGCCGGAGGAGGAGATGTTCAAGTACATAGATATTCTGCGCAAGACCCTGTCCGGCTCCATCGGGCGCACCCTGATTAACATGGAATTTCCCACGGAACAGGAAACGGCGGAGGACGGCAGCCAGCGCTTTCTCATGAAGCTGTTAGAGAGCAGGCTGCAGGACGAGGAGCTGTTAGAGCAGTTCTATGACAAGATTATCGAGCACTACCAGTACCCGGAGAACTATTTCATCATACTGGTCCACGACGCCTACGATATTCCCAAAATTACCACAGACGGCGTGGTGAATTTCGATGCGTCGGAGTATGTGTACGACTATATCCTGTGCAGCATCTGTCCGGTCAAGCTGACCAAGCCGGGGCTGTGTTACAATGCCGAGACCAACCACATCGAGGACCGAATCCGCGACTGGCTGGTACAGCCGCCGGAGCTTGGCTTTCTGTTCCCGGCCTTCAACGACCGCAACATGGACATTCACGGGCTTTTGTACTATTCCAAAAATGCCAACGATCTGGACATCGGCGTGACGGAGCATGTCCTGGGATGCCAGATTCCCCTCCCGGCGGGCAGCCAGAAGGAAGCCTTCAACGCCATTGTGGAGGAATCTCTGGGTCTGTCCTGCGACTACGAGGTAGTCAAGTCCCTCCACGAGAATCTGCATCAGATGATTGCGGAAAACGAGGAAAATCCGGAACCGCTCTCGCTGGACAAAAACGATATGTCAAAGCTCCTCCAGAAAAGCGGCGTGGAGGAAGACAAAATCGAGGCGTTTGAGTCCCGGTACGACGAGACGGTCGGCGAAAAAGAATCTTTGATGGCCGCCAACATCTCCAACCAGCGCAAGTTCGAGGTGCGCACGCCGGATGTGACTGTCAATGTCAGCCCGGACCGCACCGACCTGGTGGAAACGCGGGTCATCGACGGAGTTCCCTACCTGATGATCCAGATCAACGATCTGGTAGAGGTAAACGGAATCCAGATCGTATCCGACTTAGTCTCCGGCAATCAGCAGTAAGAAACAGACAACAAAAACAGTCCATTTATCACAAGATAGAACTTCCTGCTAAGCGAAAAAACAGCGCAGGCTGTACGGTCCATGACCGTATGGCATACGCTGTTTTTATTTTATTTCAATTTTCATGCGGTATCGGAATACATCCGCTTTTCATAAACTGTCTGCCTGCCGCCGATTATCCCAGCAGCTTTTCATAAACCGCCTACATGCAGCTGATTATCCCAGCAGTTCGTCAGCCAGCGCCTCCATCTGCGCCACGTCCGCCTCTTTCATGGCGGATCGGATGGTGACCTCATGCTCGCAGAGCGTCATATTCTTCATGGCTCCAAAGGCCTCGCGCATCTTCTTATTCGCGATCGGCGCCCAGCTTCCATTTTCCATAAAGGCAACCCTTTTATTCTGATAATTCTTGTGACCCAGGTGATAGATGAAATCCTGCACGATGGGGAACAGGCCGCCGTCATAGGTAGCGCACGCCACCACCAGCTTGTCATAGCGGAACGCGTCCTCGATGGACTCCGCCAGATCCTCCCTTGCCAGATCGCAGACAACCACCTTCTTAGCGCCCTTCACGGTAAGAATTTCGCCTAACTTCTCAGCAGCCTTTGCCGTGTTGCCGTGAATGGAGCCGTAGGCCACCAGCACGCCGTCGTCCTCCGCCTCGTAGCTGCTCCATGTCACATACTTTCCAATATAGTAATCCAGATCCTCCATCAGAATCGGTCCGTGCAGCGGACAGATTGTCTGAATATCCAGTTTCGCCGCCTTTTTCAGCAGGGCGGACGCCTGCATGCCGTATTTGCCCACGATATTAAAGTAATACCGTCTTGCCTCGCAGGCCCAGTCCTCATCCGTATCCAGCGCGCCGAACTTGCCGAACGCGTCTGCCGAGAACAGCACCTTCTCCGTGGACTCATAGCTCACCATAACCTCCGGCCAGTGCACCATAGGAGCCATGACAAAGGTCAGCGTATGGCCGCCCAGCTCCAGGGTATCGCCCTCAGCCACTACGACCGTCTTTCCTTCCAAATCAATGTCAAAAAACTGCGGCATCATGCCGAACAGCTTGGCGTTGCTCACCATCTTGATCTCCGGATACTTGTCAAGAAGGGCCAGAATGCTTCCCGAGTGATCCGGCTCCATGTGGGAGATTACCAGATAATCCGGCTTTTTCCCGGACAGCTCCGCCTCCAGATTGGCAAGCCACTCCTCGGTCTTTCTCGCGTCCACCGTATCCATAACGGCAATCTTCTCATCCAGGATCAGATATGAGTTATAGGATATGCCGTTGGGCACAATGTACTGGCTCTCAAACAGGTCGATCTCCTTGTCGTCCACACCAATATAGCGAATTGCGTCAGAAATTGTCACTTTCATTTTCCATCCTCCTTATTTTAATCCTTATTTATGAGCGGACATAGTCCGCTTTGAAATACCTGCCTATCTCGCGCCTTCTTTTTTAAATATGACTACGATGGTCTTCAGCAGTATTTTTATATCCAGCCCAATGGTCCAGTGATTGATATACTCCGTATCCAGCGCCACCACATCCTCAAAATCCGTGATGTCGCTTCGCCCGCTCACCTGCCACATACCGGTCAGTCCCGGCTTAATCGACAGGCGGCTCCTGTGGTGATAGCGGTACTTCTCCCACTCGTCCACCGTGGGCGGCCGTGTGCCCACAAGGCTCATGTCTCCTTTTAAAATATTGAAAAACTGCGGGAACTCATCCAGGGAATACTTGCGGATAAAATTGCCGATTCCCTTTCCCGATCCTTTTTCACTGCCAATAATTCTCGGATCGTCCTTCATCTTGAACATCATGCCATCGGACACGTCGTTCTGCGCTTCCAGCTCCGCCTTGCGCTGTTCCGCGTCCATATACATGCTCCGAAATTTATATATTTTGAACATTTTCCCGTTCCGGCCCACTCTCATCTGCGAGAAAAAAATCGGACCCGGCGATTGAATGTAAATCATCGGAGCCAGCACCACAAACAACAGCCCCGTTATGATACAGCCCGCCACTCCGCCGAGAATGTCCATGACTCTCTTTATTATTACGTCCCTTGTCCGCAGGATATTGGCCGTTATGGTGACTACCGTACAACCGCCCACCTTCTGCAGAACCTGCTTCTGACTGGCAAACTCCTCGATACTGCCGACACGGACATGGACGACCATGCTCATATCCATCAAAATATCCATGAGCTCCTTCTCATAAGCATCTTCCCCGGACAGATCTAAAAATACCTCATCCACCCAGTCGCGGCAGATATATTCCGCCGCCCCGGCACGATCGGATACAACAGGGATTCCGTCAAATTCTTTCTCTTTTACTTCATCCTCCATCAAAATAACGCCGGTAATCTTAAAATCGCCGTAATTCGTCTTCTGAATCAGAGGAAGCACCTTCTCTGCCCGGTTTCGGGTCGTAATCAGCACCAGGGATTTTCTGCCCTCGTTCTCCATAATCCTCTTGCGCAGCACATACTTGCGTATGCTTCTGAGCAAAAAGCTGAGCGCCCAGTAATACAAGGCCGTCGTAATCAGCACCAGGCGTGAAAATGTCTCCGCCTGCTGAATTACAAACAAATAAAATACGACCGACAGCATGACAACAGCCACTGTCTGAACCGTATTCATAAATTCCTGGTAATATCCTCTCTTTAGTACATTGTGAAAACTACGCAGCGTAACCATAAAAAATATCTGCAAAAGAGCCCCCACTATGGCCACATTGCGATACAGTACGCTGATATAGGGATTAACAATTCCGTGCCTCATCACACAGGCCAGCCAGAACGCAGCCTGAAAACACAGCAATTCAATCAGCATGAAATCCAAATGTTTCATGAGTCCCTGCGATTTTCGCCTGTACAACGGGATTCCCTCCTCTTTGTGAAAATAATCGTTTTTGAAAAAAAGGGAGAAGGCCCCAGCCTTCTCCCCATCTGGTATCAATGCCGCAATTACTTAACTTTGCCCTTGAATCCAGCCTTCTTCAAAGCCTTCTTGAACTTCTTCAGTTCTTTCTTGGACATTTTGCCTGCTTTGATGGTCATTTTCTTGGTGTTAACACCCTTGAAAGCGCCCTTCTTGACGGTAATGGACTTCTTGCTGTTGATAACAATAGTCTTTACCTTCTTAGCACCAGTGAATGCTCCCTTCTTGATAGTCTTAACTGTTGCAGGAAGAGAAACCTTGGTTGCTTTCTTGCAGTTAGCAAATGC
>CANPZR010000219.1 GCA_947589175.1 uncultured Lachnospiraceae bacterium
ACACTGATGGCCCAGGAGCTGTTTACCCGCTGCGCGTCCGTGTGCACTGTCAGGCCGTTGATGATAACCCCCGTTTCTGGGCGGATGCCCGCGAAGAGCTTTTCGTACTGCTCCTTCGAGATGCTCCCTCTGGTCTTCGTGTAGAGCTCGTACTGCGTCGCCTTCGGCGGCATATTTTTCTTTTTAAAATCTGCCGCATCCAGCTGTGAAAACACAAGGCTTGTATTCAGCGAAATGAGCAGGATAGAAACCGCAAACCCTACGATAAAAAATACGGCTGTCACCTTGGACGTGCGGATTCGCTGAATGGTCTGTGATATTATATTTGTCATGATATTCCTCCCTTCTGAGTGAATAAGCTCGCTCTGGCGACTTGTCGCGAAGAGGCGATTTCACTCTCTCGAGCCCGGCCTTGCTTGTAGGATTATCATATCACAGTAAGGTGACTGTCCGGTGACAGCCAGGTGACAATTTTGTAAGGTTGGGAAAAAGTAAAACGGACAGGGCGGTGAATCCGCTCTGTCCATGCTGATCTGCTATTTATAGTTTGCTGTTTATAGTTTTTGAAATTTTCTTTCTTCCATTTTCTTTAAAAAAGTTCTTCCACCCTCATTGTAAAAATTAATTTTTTCTTGTGTCGTCATATCTTTCGTGAGTTCATAATGATATTCCCTGATTTTGTGAATATCCTCAATCGTAAAATCAGGACTTATAATAGGTTCTGTAATCATGATTACACCTCTTAAAATTTAATCATTATAATGACCTTTACAAGCAGCTATAACGATAACTCCGTCTTTTTCCCGATACACAATTCTATTTGTTTCGTCAATGCGCCGACTCCACCAGCCGCTAAGATTGCTTTTTAGCCCCTCCGGCTTCCCAATTCCTTTATAGCGGTCTCTTTGGATGTCTTTTATAAGTGCGTTAATTTTTTTCAGTGTTTTTGGATCCTGTACCTGCCAATAACAATAGTCTTCCCAAGCGCTTTCTTCCCAAAGAATTTTCATAGGCTTTAATCCTCTATCAACTCATGTTCTACCAGTTTCGCCCGACCTGATTCAATGTCAGTTATGACCCTTTCCAAATATTTCATGTTACTTTCTGAATAGAATGGATCGGCAGAAACCTCAAATGGGATTCGCCTTTCCCGACTAACTTTTTTAGCAAATATAGTAAATGCTGTTGTCATGCTCATCCCCATATCTGCACAAACCTGTTCCATGGATTTTTTTAAGTCCTCGTCCATGCGAAAATTTACCATTGCCTGTGCCATATCTATCACTCCTTTCACTGCTTCTATTATACTGCTTTGTAAATCATTTGTAAACATTTTGCTTTACAAAAATACTTTCTGCCTGATATTTATCCAGATCGACCTTATCCCCAATCACTTCCACGCCCTCCGCTTCGAGCAGGCCCGCCTGCACCCCGGCGCCCCCGAAGGCAAACGCGCCCGCCAGTTCCCCTTTCGCGTTCACCACGCGGTGACAGGGAATGTTTCCCGGATCCGGATTTTTGTGCAGGGCGTTCCCCACCGCCCGCGCCATCTTTTTATTTCCTGCGGCCTCGGCCACCTGCGCGTAGGTCGCGACCCGGCCGCGCGGAATCCGCTTTACCGCCTCATAAATCCTCTTTGACGGGCTGTCCGATATCAGGTCGTAGCTCTCCGCAATCATCATCTCCACATCCCGGTCCGGCACGCTTCCGTCCAGAATAACCGTATTCCAGCGCTCTTTATTCAAATGATATCCGGGAATAACCGAAGCGTACGCATCCCTCCAAAAAAACGCCCGCTCCGGATCCACTTTTACATTGAGATTGATATAGCCGTCCTTTTCATATGTCCACAAAAACGCTTTTTTATTGGCTCTGTACCGGACTAGCTGCCAGTTCGTGTCCCGAAACGGCGCGTCCTGATAGGCGTCCGGGAATGACAGTCCATATTTTAACGCCTGCTCTCTTGTCATCATCGTGCCCCTTTCCTTTGTAAAAAAATATATACAGCACATCGCACAACCAAATACCTCTATTATTTTAACAACCGAAAATGTATCTGTCAATTCATTCCAAAAAACAGAACATTTGTTTGACAAAAACATTTGTTTGTGTTATGATTTATTTACATACATAAGCAAGGAGGACTCGCTGTTATGGGAAATGGACGCATATCGAAAAAACAGACAGAGATTTTAACATATATCAAAGATCAGATTCTAGAGAAGGGGTATCCCCCCGCTGTCCGGGAGATCTGTGACGCTGTGAACCTGAGATCCACATCCTCTGTGCACTCCCACTTGGAGACGCTGGAGAAGAACGGCTATATCCGTCGGGACCCTACCAAGCCGAGAGCCATTGAGATTGTCGATGACGAGTTCAACATGACACGCCGTGAGCTGCGCAACATTCCCATGATCGGACAGGTGGCAGCCGGGCAGCCGATTTTTGCTGAGCAGAATATCTCCGGGTACTTTCCGCTTCTGTCCGACGAGCTTCCGGCCGGCGACCTCTTTATGCTGAACGTGCGGGGAGACAGCATGATCAACGTGGGTATCTATGACCGGGACAAGATTATCGTACAGCAGACGTCCACCGCGAATAACGGCGACATCGTCGTCGCGCTGGTAGACGACTCCGCCACGGTCAAGACTTATTACAAGGAAGATGGCCGCTACCGCCTTCAGCCGGAGAACGACTCCATGGATCCCATCTATGTAGACGAAGTCATGATTCTCGGCAAGGTCGTTGGGCTGTTCCGTCTGATGTAGGAGTTCGTTTTATGTAGTATTTATTTAAAAAGTTTCTGCCGCTTATCGAAGCGAAATTCGTTAAGCGGCAGTTTTAATTTTCTCTATATGCTGTGGGAGGTATGCTCCACCTCGTATTTTTCAATTTTACAAGTGTGCTTCCCGCTCTTGCTATCATAATTGATTCCCACCAAAAGGATTTCTCCGCCATATTCTCTAAGAGCCAGCGGATAGTCCTGGCGTTTGATTTGACGAATTGCACCCTCGTCTGACTGGTTCCATTTCAGTTCAATTACCAGAACCGGCATTGAGGAAGCCCTTTTGGGAAAAAATACAACATCTGCATAGCCGTGTCCAGACGGCAGTTCCTCAATTTTGATAAAATAATCGGCACAACTGATGTAGGCAAAACGGATAACGCTTCTTAGTGCCTGCTCATTATTGTAAAAAAGCGGCGCAGTCCCCGCCTTGTGAGCTTCCTCAATGGCAGAGGCAACTGCTTCCTCGTCCATTTCTAACGTCTGTTTCAACAGGCGGTCCGAATTTTGAATCAGCTTCGCGACCTCCTTATGCCTGCCGCCATTTACGGCACGGATAAACTCCTGTTTTACTTCCTCGTTGGGAATAAATACGGTTCTATCTTCCGTGCAATACGACAGATAGCCCAAGTGCACTAAAAGCGTCAGGACATCATCCCGGCCCATTGGGCTGGTCAGATCATTCTGAAATGTAGCAATATCAATTTTTTGACGCGCCCCGCCTAGCATCTGGACAATCGATTCCTTTAATCCGTCCTCGTCCAAATCAATATACAGACGCAGGGATTCATAGGTTTCCGTCTGCGTCCAATAATTTCCCAGTCGTCCCCGGGAAATGGCGTCCATCACGGACTTGGGGCTGTAAATGTGAACATCGTCCCCGAGAATATAGCCGTCGTACCATTCCCGCACGGTTTCAAAATCCAGCCGGGAATCCTCGCATAATCGACGCACTTCCTCCTCGGTAAAGCCGACATATTTCTCCAATGGCTCGGGCTGCAGCATCGTATATTCAAAAAAGTCCGTCATGGCCGATTGCGTTCCATATTTTTTGATGGGCAAAATTCCCGTCATATAGGCGCCCTCAATTACTACGTCCGTCAGGCTGCTCTTAAAGAGCCCGCGCAACAGCCGAATGTAATCCTCCTGCAGTTGAGTGTCCTGCTTTGCCTCTCGAAACAGGGCGTCCCATTCGTCGATAATAATAATAAATTTGTTCCCGGTATCTTCCGTCACATGAAACAGCATATCCAGAAGCGTGTCCGCCGGTTTCGTTCCGGGATATGCGGCCTGTATTTCTTCCGTAACTTTTTTCTCTATGTCGGAGACCACATCTTTTATATTGCCAGCGCTGGCAATAAACAACGTAATATCCAGATAAATCACATCGTACTTGTTTAAATATTTCTGGTAAGAGGGATCGTTTGCAATTTCAAGGCCGGAAAACAGGTGGGCCGAATGACAGCTTTTATCATAATAAGCACACAGCATTTTAGCCGCATAGGACTTGCCAAATCGCCGGGGCCTGCTGACACATGTCAGCTTCTGCATTGTCCCCAGAGTTTTGTTCACGAATGAAATCAAGCCGGTTTTATCAATATAGGTTCCTTTGCGAATAGCTGTAAAGCCCGCATTGCCGATGCCCAGATATTTTCCCATAACCCATCACTCCTTCAGTTCTTCCCCCATATTCCCATCACTCCAGTTCTTCCCTCGCCACTTTTTTCCCGTCCCGCCAGATGCGGTCCAGATCGTAAAAAAGCCTGTCGTCCTTAGAGAACACATGAATAATCACATCGCCGTAATCCATGAGCACCCAGGTGGAATTTTTATTTCCCTCGATTCTCCGCTCCGTGTATCCGGCGCGCCCCAGCTTCTCGTCTACCAAATCAATCATGGCGCCGATCTGGTTCACGTTGTTGCCGCTGGCGATAATCAGATAATCCGCGATAACTGAAATCTCGTCAATCTTCAGAATCTCAATATCCTGCCCCAGCTTTTCGTCCAGCGCGTCATAGGCGATTTTCACCATTTCTCTTGACTTGTCACTCATAGT
>CANPZR010000220.1 GCA_947589175.1 uncultured Lachnospiraceae bacterium
CGCGGTGTCCGGCGGCATGCACAATATCGAAGTCACCGGAAAAGGGATTTCCAAGGCGACGGGCCTTGCCTGGCTGGTGGAATATCTGGGGATTGACAGGGAAGAAATCATTGCTTTTGGCGACAGCGGAAACGATGTGGAAATGCTCCGCATGGCGGGCGTGGGCGTGGTGATGGCCAACGGGGAGCCCGCGGCGAAAGAGGCGGCGGATTTTATCACCCGCTCCAATAATGACGAGGGCATCGTCTATGCCCTGAGGCAGTACGTCCCGGAGCTGTTTGCGTGACGGAGCTGTTTGCGTGGCGAAGCCGTTTGTGTGGCGGAGCTGTTTGCGTGATGGAACTGTTTGTATGAGCGGGGATGGAGAGAAAAATTTACAGGAAGGCAGGAGATGGATATGGTGATTTTTATTAGCATTGTCTGGCTGTTGGTCGGTTTTGTGGCTCTGATCAAGGGAGCGGACTTTTTTGTGGATGGAAGCGCCTCGGTGGCCCGGACGCTGAAGGTGCCGGGGGTCATTATCGGCCTGACCATCGTGGCCATGGGGACCAGCGCGCCGGAACTGGCGGTGAGCGTGTCCGCCGCGCTGAGCGGTTCCAACGCTATCGCGGTCAGCAATGTGGTCGGCTCCAATATTTTTAACCTGCTCATGGTATTAGGCGTCTGCGCGCTGATGAAGCCGCTGCCGGTGGACCGGGGGATTCAGAAGCGGGATTATCCCATTTCCCTGGGGGCTACGGTGCTGGTGGTGCTCCTGGCGGGGGATCTGGTTCTGTCCGGCCGGTCGCGGAATCTGCGGGACGGCATGGCCCCGGCGGGCATGCTTTTCCGCTGGAACGGCCTGGTGCTGTTTGTCGTGTTTATCGCCTATCTGGCGCTGACAATCTATATCGCGAAAAAGAGCCGGACCGAGGAGGATGAGGAGGAGCCGCTTCCCATGTGGCAGAGCGTTCTCTACATTCTGGGGGGCCTTGTCGCCATCGTGATTGGCGGGCAGCTGGTAGTAGATAATGCTAAGAGGTTGGCGCTGGCTCTCGGCATGAGCGAGACGCTGGTGGGGCTTACGATTGTGGCTATCGGAACGAGCCTGCCGGAGCTTGTGACGTCGGTGGTGGCGTCTTTAAAGGGCCAGAACGGCATGGCGGTGGGCAATGTGGTCGGCTCCAATATTTTTAACCTGCTGTTGATTCTGGGCGTTTCCAGCTTTGTGCACCCGATTCAGATCAGCGTCCACTCCTTTGTGGATCTGGGGCTTCTTCTCGGAGTGTCCCTGATTGCCTACGGCCTGATCGCCACGGGGCGGGAAATCAGTCGGATTGAGGGGGGCGTGCTGGTGGCCATGTACGCGGCTTACACGGCCTACGCCATTATCCGATGACGGGCAAATGAGGATTTTTGTCAAGAAAAAGGAGACGCGTGGAAAATGATTTATACGGTTACACTGAATCCGTCGCTGGACTACATGGTCCGGGTGGCGGATTTAAAAATAGGAGCGGTAAACCGCGCCGACGGGGAAATGCTGCGGGCGGGGGGCAAGGGAATCAATGTGTCTATCATGCTGAAAAATCTGGGGATTGAGAGCACGGCTCTCGGATTTGTCGGCGGCTTTACGGGGGAGGAAATCTGCCGCCAGTTGGAAAAACAGGGAATACGGACGGATTTTACCGAGATACCGGGAGGCGTATCCCGCATCAACGTCAAGCTGCGGGCGGGACGGGAGACGGAAATCAATGGAGGGGGGCCGGAGATTTCCACGGAAACCCCAGAGGCAGAGATTAATGGAGGCGGACCAGAGGTTTCCGAGGAAATCCGTGAGACGGAGATTAACGGAAGGGGGCCGGGGATTTCCGTTGATAGCCGGGAGCGGCTGTTTGAGAAGCTCGCGCGGATGGATTCGGGGGATATTCTCGTGCTGGCGGGCAGCATTCCCTCATCTCTGCCGGATACGCTGTACCGGGACATCTTGAATCATGTGGCAAAAAAGGATGTAAAGGTGGCGGTGGACGCCTCCGGAAAATCTCTGCTGTGCGCGGTGGAAGGCCATCCGTTTCTCATCAAGCCCAACCAGCATGAACTGGGAGAAATTTTTGGCGCGGCGGTCGAGGACCGCGAAAGCGGCGTCCGGTACGCCCGGAAACTGCAGAAGATGGGAGCGGAAAATGTGCTGGTCTCCCTGGCGGAGCAGGGCGCGTTTCTTCTGACGGCGGCCGGGGATGTTTTCGCCTGCGGCGCCCCCGACGGCCGTCTGGTAAATTCGGTGGGAGCGGGGGATTCCATGGTAGCGGGATTCCTGGCGGGTTACTTAGAGCGGGGAGATTACCCGTACGCCCTGAAAATGGGAGTCTGCGCAGGCAGCGCCAGCGCCTTCTGCGAGGGATTTGCGGGGAGGGAGCAGGTGCGGGCAATCATGGAGCGGCATCCGGATCCGACAGGACGGATTACATCCGCCAGTACGATCCGCGGATGTGATTCGTGGATATGATCCGACAGGAAACGGCGGTTGAATTTTTTCCCATTTTGTAATACAATGTTTCGTAAGATGATATCAGGGTTAAAGGTCACGCGTTTTCATGCCTGCATGGGAAAGCCTGACGAGGTATTTTTCAAAAAATGGTTTTAAGAGAGGAGGAATGGGATGAAGCGATTTGTATGTTCTGTGTGCGGATACGTTCATGAGGGAGACGAGCCGCCGGAGGAATGTCCGGTATGCCATCAGCCGGCCTCGAAGTTTAAGGAGGAGTCGATGGGAGAGTCGCAGGAGGACGGAGGAAACGGTGTTATTGACGCGTCAGGCGCCGGAGAGACATCGGGCATCAAGGACGCCTCGGATGCCAGCGGAGAGCCGGGCGCGGAGGATTCGCTGGCGTATGACAAGACATTTTACCGTCTGGACGCGGAGAGCCGCTATATGGAGGAGATTCACCAGATGGCGGTGACGGGGAAGTCCATCGGGGGCTCTATGGGAACCCGAATGCCGATGCCGAATTGGGATGACATTCTGATTCTGGGGGCACAGCTCAATCCGGCGCCGTTAGATGAGGGCGCGCCGGTATCTACGATGACAGTGATTGGAAAGCACGCGAAAAAGCCGATGATCTTAGATCATCCGGTCTATATTTCCCACATGTCGTTCGGGGCGCTCTCCAAAGAGATCAAGGTCGCTCTGGCGAAGGGATCGGCAATGGCAAAGACGGCGATGTGCAGCGGCGAGGGAGGGATTCTCCCGGAGGAGAGGGAGGCCTCTTACAAGTACATTTTTGAGTACATTCCCAACAAGTACAGCGTCACAGATGAGAATTTGAGGGCGGCAGACGCCATCGAGATTAAAATCGGACAGGGGACGAAGCCGGGGATGGGCGGTCATCTGCCGGGCGAGAAGGTGACGCCGGAGATTGCGAAGATCCGCGGAAAGAATCCGGGTGAGGATATTCAGAGCCCCAGCAGGTTCGAGGAGATCCGCTCCAAAGAGGATTTAAAGGACATGGTGGACATGCTGCGGGCGCGCTCGGACGGCAGGCCGATCGGAATCAAGATCGCGGCCGGCCGGATTGAGCGGGATCTGGAGTTCTGCGTGTACGCAGAGCCGGATTTTATCACGATTGACGGCCGGGGAGGGGCTACGGGCTCCAGTCCGCTGCTTTTGCGGGAGGCGACGACGGTGCCCACCGTGTATGCGCTGCACCGGGCCAGAAAGTATCTGGACTCCGTTCACTCGGATATTTCGCTGGTTATCACGGGCGGCCTCAGAGTATCCGCGGATTTTGCGAAGGCGCTCGCTATGGGGGCGGACGCTATTGCGATTGCCTCGGCGGGGCTGATCGCGGCGGCCTGTCAGCAGTACCGGATCTGCGGCTCCGGGAATTGCCCGGTGGGGATTGCCACGCAGGATCCCGCGCTGCGGGAGCGGTTGCATGTGGAAACGGCGGCCAAGAGGGTGGCGAATTTCCTCAATGTCAGCAAAGAGGAGCTAAAGACATTTGCGCGGATTACCGGACACAGCTCTGTGCATGATCTCACGGTGGACGACCTGGTCACGATCAGCCGGGAGATCTCGGAATACACGGATATACGGCATGCGTAATGTTAATTTGGAGGTAATGCAGAAATAAGCTTGATAGCTTATTTTCGCGATAAGACGCTAGGGCGAACTATGTTCGCCCGGAAATGAGGTAATGTATGAATAAAATTTCTTTAGAGCAGGAATTGAAGAACAACGCGTATCCCGGGAGGGGAATCGTAATCGGAAAGACGCCGGATGGAAAGCGCGCCGTGACGGCCTATTTTATTATGGGACGCAGCGAGAACAGCCGGAACCGCATTTTTATAGAGGATGGAGAGGGCATCCGGACGCAGGCCTTCGACGAGTCGAAGCTGAGCGATCCCAGCCTGATCATCTATGCGCCGGTGCGGGTTCTGGGGAACAAGACCATCGTGACCAACGGGGATCAGACCGATACGATCTACGAGCTGATGGACAAACAGCAGACCTTTGAGCAGGCGCTGCGCACGAGGGAGTTTGAGCCGGACGGGCCGAATTTTACGCCGAGAATTTCCGGCATCATGCACGTGGAGAACGGCAGTTATAATTACGCCTTGTCCATTTTAAAGAGCAGCGACGGGGATCCGGCGGCGTGCAATCGATACACCTTTGCCTACAGCAATCCGATTGCGGGCGAGGGACGGTTTATCCACACTTACATGGGAGACGGCGACCCGCTCCCCAGCTTTGAGGGCGAGCCAAAGAGAGTGGAGATTCCCGATGATATGGACGC
>CANPZR010000221.1 GCA_947589175.1 uncultured Lachnospiraceae bacterium
CTGCAGAACGGTACCGCTACCCACAGCAACAAGGGCGACCAGATGGATATCGGCGTACACACGATTCCGCCGATCAAGAAGGACGCTACCGACCGCAACCGTACATCGCCGTTCGCCTTTACCGGAAACAAATTTGAGTTCCGTATGGTGGCTTCCTCTCTCTCCATCGCCGGCCCGAACACCGTGCTGAACGCGACCGTGGCTGACGTTCTCGAGAAGATGGCAGATAAGCTGGAGAGCGCCGATGACTTCGACAAGGCAGTAGACGAAGTGATTTACGAGACATTGAAGGATCACCAGAGAGTTATCTTCAACGGCAACGGCTACTCCGACGAGTGGATTGCCGAGGCCGAGAGACGGGGACTTCCGAATGTAAAGACAATGGTAGACGCCACCGCCTCCCTCACCGATCCGAAGACCGTTGAGATGTTCGAGAGACAGCATGTATATACCCGCACCGAGCTGGAGGCCCGCGCTGAAATTCACTACGAGGCTTACGCGAAGGCAATCAACATCGAGGCAAAGACCATGATCAAGATGGCATCCAAGCAGTACATCCCCTGCGTGATCAGCTATGTCACCAGCCTGGCGGATTCCATCAACAGCATCACCGCCGCTTGCCCGGAGGCCGATATGTCCGTGCAGAAGGAGCTTTTGGTTCAGTGCTCTTCTCTCCTCGCCGAGGCCCAGAAGGCATTGGCAGCGCTGAAGGACGCCGATGTAAAGGCAAATTCGATGGAGGAAGGAAAAGAGCAGGCTGAATTCTTCCGCGATGTGGTATTTAAGGCAATGAGCGATTTGAGAGCGCCGATCGATACCCTGGAGAATATCGTGGATAAACAGTATTGGCCTGTACCGTCTTATGGCGATATGCTGTTTGAGGTTTAAAATTTAATTTAAAAAATAAATAGCAAGAGCCCGTTACCGGTCTGTCAAACTTTCTGACAGCGATAGCGGGCTCTTTTCTTCGGTACAGCTGCTCTATATTTTGATACTATTTTGATGGCAGGCAAATTCTTCTATATCAGGGCTCCCCACCCTCTATGACCATGCCGTCCTGCATCCGAATAATGCGTTCGCACTGTTCAGCTATCTTTGCGTCGTGGGTGACGATTACCACCGTCTTTCCCTCCTCGTGGAACCGGCTAAACAGCTCCATTACCTCGCCGCCCGTCTTCTGGTCCAGCGCCCCGGTCGGCTCGTCCGCAAGGATCAGCGACGGATCCTTTACCAGCGCGCGGGCAATGGCCACGCGCTGCTGCTGGCCGCCGGACAGCTCGTCCGGGTAGGCATGCTTCTTGTCCGACAGTCCCAGCTCATCCAGTATTTCCTCCACCCGCCGCCGGATTTCCCGCCGGGAGCACCCCTGATAGCGCAGCGGAAGCGCCACGTTCTTAAATACATTCATCTCCCCGATCAGGGCAAAGTACTGCACCACAAATCCCACCTGGTCCCGCCGGAAGCGCACCAGATTTTTCTGCTTGTGGAAATCCTGCACCCTGCCCCGGTACTGGTACTCGCCCTCGTCCATCCCCATAAGGCCGCCCATGATATTGAGCAGCGTGGACTTGCCGGAGCCGCTGGCGCCCATGATAGCCACCATCTCATTTTCCCCGATTGCCAGGCTGGCTCCCCGGAGAGCGTGGACCGTGCCGTCTCCCCGGCCGAAATCCTTTTTTATATCCTTTAATTCTATAATTGCCATTTTCTAATCCTCCTTATTTTCTCATTTTCCTGTCTCCCGCGCTATATAAACCTTTCAACGCCCCACCTTTTATTATTTGTTTACCGTTCCTTTCTCCTAAGCAGCTGCTCCATGTCCACGCCCCGCAGCCGCACGCCGATCACCGCGATGCAGGGCACGGCCACAATGCCCGCAATGGCCATGAGCAGCCACAGAAACTGGATGTTATCCCGTATCCGCGAAAGCATGTCATGTCCCGTGATGCCCGCCGCAACGGCTATGAGCAGCAGTATCTCCAGCACATAGCAGATAGCGATGCCCGACAGACGCCTTCCGTTCACAATCTGCACCGCGTAGCGGCCGATGTTATAATTCAGCTTGTTCACCATGCTGACGCACAGGCTGAACACGCCAAACAGCGCCATCAAAAGCAGCAGACTCGCAATGATATTCACGGATTCCCGCGTCTCCCTCATGAAAAGCCGCGTGCCCTCCGTGGCATTTATGGGGCTCACCGTATATAGGCCGTTGGCAGTGTAGATTTCGTTGATTCTCTGCTGCGCCCGCAAAAGTTCCCGACCCGTCGCGTCTCCCGGAAAAAGCAGGGTTCCCTGCAGCCGGTTGTAGTAGTTCATCTGCAGAAACAGCTCGTCCTCCTGCGACGTCGGAGCCCCTTCCACATCAAAGTAGGGAATAATGATGCTGTAATCCAGCGTCTGCGGCTCTCCGCCCCGCTGCTCCAGCGTGGCGTCTGTCATGAACAGGGTGTTTTTCGGAAGAAATCCCACCACACGCGCCTTCATCTGCTTTATAAAGTTCACATCCATCACATCCCCCACCTCATAGCAGGACTTATAGGCGGCGCCCAGCATCACCGGCATCTCCCTGTCATGGATTCCCAGCCGGTACTCCTTTTCCGTAAACATCCTGCCCCCGTCCGCTCTCCCGATAAAATGCTCCGCCGCGTTTTGATCCATCTGGCAGACGGAAAGCATCGCCATCCCCTCCTGCGTGACGACTTCATATTCCGACTCGTGGCCCGGCTCTCCATAATATCCCGGATACTGGGAGAGATACAGAAAATCATCGTAGGATTTTTCGCCAAAATGCTCCTTCAGGGCGGACTGGTCCACATTGACGCTCTGGCTGCGGGTGACGGCCATGTATGTGAATCCATCCTCCGCATTTACCTCTTCGAGCGCTTTTTTGACATTTTCAGCCATGGCGGGATCCACCCCGATGTCCTCCTCGTCCCAGTCCTCGTGCAGCGTGCAGTACTGGTATCCGTTCTTGGCATTTTGCACCCAGGTATTCCGGTTGATGTTGATGTAATAGGTGGATACCTTGCAAAAGAGCCAGAAAAAGCAGACGAACTGCAGGATAATCACCAGATTGACAGCGCCCAGCCGCCGCGGGCGGTACTGCATCCGGAGCCTGCCTTCCGCCAGCCTCACCCCATAAAATATGAGCAGGACAAGCCCCGGAATGAGCGTGATGGCGGCGGACAGAAGATAATCCCGCCCCGTCAGCCCATAGGGGTTCCAGAGCACCCGGAACACCTCCGCCAGAATGACGCCCAAGAGCCATGTCCCCGCCCAGAGGGACAGAAAAGACCACAACAGTCCCGCCAGCACGCGGACATTTCCGGCTCCCAGAGACCGGCGCACCTGCAAGGATTTTTCCTTGTGCCGGAACCAGAATCCCAGCCCCGAAAAAGACGCCAGCAAAAAGGAGAAAATCATGACCGCGTAAATCTCCTGGATCGGATCGTCTTTTTCTTCTGACTCCTCATCCACCGCCGTAAAACCGAGCTGTTCCTGCCTGTTTTCATAAAATTTTTCAAGACGCGTTTCCAGCTGCTCTTTTCCGTTTCTGTTCATGGCGATCAGCAGGGAGCTGACCGTGAGAAGCACAAGGATTATCCCAAGAAGAAGGGTTCCCGCGTCGCATGTCTTTAGGATTCTTTTCATCTGCGTCACCCCCCCTTCTTTTAATCCGCGATTTTTTCTGCTAATTCCTTTTCAGTCAAAATCTTTCCTGTCTTCTCATCATAGGGAAGCATATTTTCTTTATTTTCATCCCAAATAAACACCAGGTTCTCCGCAATGGTTTTCCCGTACTGCACAACGGATACCCGGCTCCCCAGATAAGAGGCCCGGCTGTCCGGATCGTCCTTAATATATTCGTCCACATGTTTCTGCAGGGCGGCCGTCGCCATTTTTGCGATTTCTTCCGGTCCCGCGTCGTCAAACAGCGTGATCACAATTCCCTCTATAATTCCCCGAACCTGCTTTTTCAACTGGGGATGGGTGTGCGTCTCCGGCTCGGAGGACACATTTTCCATGGCATAGCGGAGTTTTGTGTAGTCGCCGTCCGCCTTTTCGCCGCAATCGTCCGTGTCGATTTCCTTCACATAATTCTTTCCCATCGTCTTGGCGTCCGCCGGGTAAATGAGCATTTTAGTCCGGTGCTTGTCCCCGTAGCGCAAAATATAATGGTACTTCATTTTCCCCTTCGCCTTGACCTTCACCTCATACTGGACGACATTTTCCCCGCGTAAATTCTGGAAATAAAACGCCGCCGTCTTCTGCACCTCCGCCTCTGTCAGTTCCGGCGTAACCAATGAAAACTCCTGCACGCCCGGCCAACCCCTCATGACAGAGCCGTCCTGTACCGCCTTGTACTCCACCGCCTTTTTGTATTTCGTCTCCGTGCTCAGCCACTCCGCCCGCTGCTCGATGTGCTCCTCCTTGTACCACGCCTCCAGACTTCCCGGCTGTGTCTCTGACGCGGTTTCCTGCGCGGTTTCTGGCTGTGTCTCCGGCGTGGTCTCCGATTGTGCCTCCGACGCGGTGTTCTGCCCAGACCCTGACTGTTCCTCCGCTTCCGTTCCTGCGCCCGATTGCTCCGGGCGGTCAGCGGTCGCCTGCTCCTGTCCATCCGTCGCCGGATCATCCGCCTTTTCTCCACAGCCGCACAGCGAAAAAGACAGCGCCGCCGTTAGTAATGCCATTAAAATCTTTCGTTTCATATAGACCCTCCATTTCTGAGCGAAAACAAATAGTCAA
>CANPZR010000222.1 GCA_947589175.1 uncultured Lachnospiraceae bacterium
GGGCGGATGTACTGATAGGAGCGGATATCCGGCGACAAACACAGGCGGTATCCATTTTCCCGCATCCGGTAGTGGATTTCGTTGTCCTCCGTCCGGCCCAGATCCTCTCTGTAGCCCCCGATCTTCTCAAAGACTTCCCGCCGATAAGCGGCGTGGAACAGGGAACTCACATACGACTTCCCGCCCGAATCTTTTCCCCTGAAAGCATCCTTTCTTCGAAATGAGGAAATGCTGCTGCCAAAAAGGGATTTCTCCGCCAGCAAAAGCGTCTCCGGCCAGGCTCCCTCCCGCTCGCAGAGCGCCGGCCGGATTCCCCCGCAGACCATCTCTCCGCTCTCTAAGCACGCCGCGTTTTTCTCGACAAAATCCGACGGAATATGGCTGTGGGCGTCCACCCGGAGTATGACGTCCCCGGTAAAATGCGTCAGCGCCTCGTTCCATCCGCAGGCCAGAATCCCGCCCGGATTGTCGAGCACCTGGACGCCTGCGTACTCCTCTCCGTATGTACCGGCAAATTCTTCCATCACTTCCCGGGTTCGATCTGACGAGCCGCTGTCGATCAGCAGAATCTCCATCTTTTCCCTGGGATAAGTCTGAGCCGCGATATCCCGGAAAAGAGCCGAAATGCGTTCTTCTTCGTTCAGCGCCACAACGCACAAGGAAATCCTCATCCCTGCCACCTCCTGTGTCTGGTTCGTACTATCATGGGATTTACCGCTCTTCCCGCCATCCCTGATAGTATGTATTATACTCTATCGCTGAAAATGGCGCAAGAAACACTTGAATAAAACGCCAAAAACCATTATACTTATAAGTAGATTTTTTAGGGGAGGAGAACTCATGGGCAATTATAAAGAGGATATTGCCATCATCATTCCGGCGCTGGATCCGGATGAACGCATGACCGTTCTTGCGGGGGAGCTGCACGACCACGGATTTAAGAATATCATTCTGGTAGACGACGGCAGCGCCCTTGGGAACCGTACATATTTTAAAACCTGCAAAGAGCAGTACGGCTGCCATATCATCCGGCATGTAGTCAATTTCGGAAAGGGTATGGCTCTTAAATCTGCCTTCAATTATATCCTCACCTCCCGCCCTGAGCTGCGCGGCGCCGTGACGGTGGACTGCGACGGACAGCACGTTCTGAAGGACATCATCACCTGCGCGTCTCTGACCTGTGATAATCCAGACAAGCTCGTACTCGGGTGCCGAAAATTTGACGACCCATCCATTCCCTGGCGCAGCCGATTCGGCAACAAGCTGACGAGAGGGCTGATCCGTCTTCTCTGCGGCATCCATGTGTCGGACACCCAGACCGGCCTGCGGGGGCTGCCGCTCCCTCTGATCGCCGACTATTTCGCCAGCACCAAGGGAGAGCGCTTTGAGTACGAGATGAATATGCTCTTAGCCGCCAAGGAAAACCACATCCCGGTAAAGGAGTTTCCCATCGAGACCATTTACCTGGCGGACAATGAGAGCTCCCACTTCAACCCCTTTTTAGACTCCATCCGGATCTACAAGGTATTTTTAAAATTTATGCTCAGTTCCCTGTCCAGCTTTATCATCGACATCGTGCTGTTTTACCTGCTGGGCGTGATACTGAGGCCGGTCGTGCCGGACAACGTCATGATTTTTGAGAACTATGTGTTCGGAGGCTCCCTGCTGACCCTTTTGCGCACCGTGATCTCGCGGCTCATCAGTTCTCTTTACAATTTCCTGATGAACAAAAATCAGGTGTTTAAAAATAAGTCCCGGTCACCGGCCGTCATCGTCCGCTATTACATCCTGTGCGCGGTACAGCTTTTGCTGTCCTGGCTGTTAATAGACCATGTACTGGGCTTTATCCACTACCGCACAGTGAGAAAATGCATCATCGATACCTTCCTCTTTGTCATCAGTTTCCAGATACAGAGGGAATGGGTATTTAAAAATAGAAAAAAAACATTAGGAGGCGACATAACATGTCATTAAGAAGTCGAATCATCACAACCGTGATTGGATGTTCCCTGATCACCGCACTGATCTGCGGCACAGTGAGCCTGATCGCGTCGGGCCGCAACGCCATGATCAACGCCAAGCAGCATCTGGTGAGTTCCGGCACTTCCTACCAGAAGGACATTGACGGAAGGCTGGCCCAGATTGAAACTACCATGAGTACGCTGGCTCAGGCCGTTCTGCAGGAAATCAAGGATGTGGACCGCTTCCAGTCTGATCCTGCCTATGTAAAGGAGTGCACGGACGCTCTCCGCGATTACGCACAGGCTGCCGGGGAGAACACCGAAAACGCCCTCTCATACTATGTGCGCTACAACCCGGAATTTACAGAGCCGACCTCCGGCATATTCGCCTCCCGCTCCAGCAGCGGGGCAAGTTTCGAGGAGCTGACTCCTACGGATTTCAGCACCTATGACAAGAGCGACACGGAGCATGTGGGATGGTATTACATCCCCATCGACAACGGCGGCCCCACCTGGATGGAGCCCTACCAGAACGAGAACACCGGCGCCTACATGATTTCCTACGTCGTTCCCATTGAAAAAGACGGCGTCACCCTGGGCGTCGTGGGGATAGATATCGATTTTACCCAGTTCCAGGAGAGCATCAATTCTATCAAGGTAGATACCGCCGGATACGGCTTTCTTCTGAACGCGGACAACACGATTCTGGTACATCCCTCGGAAGAAGAGGGAACGGCTCTTTCGGATATCAGCGCGCCCCTGGCCGACTTTGTTTCCAACGCGGAAAATGAGGGGCAGTCGCTTACCTACCAGTACAACGGAGAGCGCACCGCCTCCTTTTCCACACTGAAAAACGGCATGAAGTTAGTAACCACCGTGCCGAGATCGGACATCATGGCAAGCTCCTACACCCTGCTCTATATGATTCTGGGCGCCGTGATTGGCTCGCTCATCGTGGCCATCATACTGGGATTTTTCATCGGCGGCCGCATTTCCATGCCCGTCCGCGATCTGACAGAAATCATAGCCGACACCGCCGTGCTGAATTTCCGGCGTAACCCCAAGAGCGCGCGCCTCATAAAGCTCAAAGACGAGATCGGCAACATGGCAAGGGCTGTCCAGCAGATGCGCGACAAGCTGCGTGAGATGGTCACGCTGATCGACAAGGCCGGCCTCAGCATGGAATCCAATGTCACAGAGCTTCACACCAATATGGCGGAGGTCAGCGATATGTGCAGCAACAACTCCGCCACCTCCGAGGAGCTGGCCGCCGCTATGGAAGAAGCCGCCAGCGCCACGGAAACCGTCACGGACGCCGCGGGCACCGTGGAGGAAAACGCCAAGGACATCGTCACACTCTCCCAGGAGGGAGCAAGAAATTCCATTCAGGTCAAAAACCGCGCGCTCAGCTTGAAAGAGACTACGGTTACGGCTACTGAGAGAACCCGCGCGATGTATGAAGAAGTAAAGGGAAAGACAAAGACCGCGCTCAAGCAGGCGCAGGCCGTGGAGCGGATCAACGAGCTGACCCAGGATATCATGGAAATCTCCTCGCAGACCAACCTGCTCGCCCTGAACGCCTCCATCGAGGCCGCCAGAGCCGGGGACGCCGGCCGGGGCTTCGCCGTTGTTGCCACCGAGATCGGCTCGCTGGCCAGCCAGACCCAGGAGACTGTGTCCTCCATCGACACTATTATCGGAGAGGTCAACACGGCTGTCTCCAATATGACGCAGTGCCTTGACAGCACTATGGAATTCCTGGACAACACAGTCCTCAAGGATTATAACGAATTTATGCATGTGGGAGAAAATTACGCGCAGGATGCCGCCGACTACGAGCAGGGCATGACCCAGATCAACGACGCCGTGACCACGCTGGTAGAGGCCATCAACAACATCTCCTTCTCCATCCGCGAGATCAATAACACGGTAAATGAATCCGCCACCGGCGTGTCGGATATCGCGGATAAGACCTCGTCTATGGTACAGATGATCCAGGCAACCGATAACTTTGTCAATGAGAGCAAGGAAAGCGCTGATAATCTGAATAAGATCGTAGATGAATTTAATATTGAGTAAGGAGCATGATTAATGACCATAATTAATGGCTTCCCTTTTTGGGAGGCCATTATTTTTTTATGTGATTTCTGAAAGCAAAGATATACATTTGTTCAGGCGTCAGCGCAGAGGGAGATGGCTCCCAATTCCTCGTTCCATTTTTTAATAGAAAACACATAAGCGTTTGAACTGGCATCCTGTTTAAACGTATCGAATTCGATACGTTTAAAATTGGGATTATGAAGTGCCTCCCATTTAATCCTTTTGAGTTTTATATGCACAGTTTTTTCATTATTCTTTACATAAATAAGCATGTAAATTACAGCACAAGTTTGTGGCGTAAAACGCCACAAACTAACAGATTTTGTGAAATACCGGTGCTTTTTATGGTCACTTATGCTTACTAAACAGGGCAACTCTTGCCAACTGGATCATCTACTGTGCCATCAACTATTACCGGGCGAAGGATGAAGCAGCGGGATTGTTTTTTTCCTTATCCCAATGATAAGTAGCCTCATATGCATAAGTTATACCGGAACGTTTGTCGTGTTGCTTTATTATAGCCATAATAAATCACCTCGTCATGTGTTCCGAGAATCCAGGATATATGACAGGAACAATTAAGGTACGTATTATCTGCCGCTTACGAATTACCCGAGCTCCGCACGGACATTCGCAAGCAAATATTCCAGATTGTAGGATACCCCGTAACCTAGGGAA
>CANPZR010000223.1 GCA_947589175.1 uncultured Lachnospiraceae bacterium
AAGCACAGAAGAATTCGCAGCCGTTTGTCCGGTACTCCTGAGAAACCACGTTTGGCTGTGTTCCGTAGCAACAATCACATGTATGCGCAGATCATCGACGATGTAGCCGGAAATACGATTGTTTCCGCATCTACTATCCAGGCGGAAGTCAAGGAAGGCCTGGATAAGACAAACAATGTAGAGGCAGCGGCAAAGGTCGGCTCCATAATTGCGAAGAAGGCTCTGGATAATGGCATCAAGACGGTTGTGTTTGACCGCGGAGGATATATTTATCAGGGCAAAGTAAAAGCATTGGCAGATGCAGCGCGAGAAGCTGGTCTGGAATTCTAATCAAGGAGGAAAACACCATGAAACGTGAAATCATTGATGCTGGTCAGTTCGAGTTAGAAGATAAAGTAGTATCAATTAAACGTGTTACCAAGGTTGTAAAAGGTGGACGTAACTTCCGCTTCACAGCTCTCGTTGTTGTAGGTGACGGCAATGGACACGTTGGCGCAGGTTTAGGAAAGGCAACGGAAATTCCGGAGGCGATCCGCAAGGGCAAAGAGGACGCCATGAAGAAACTTATTTCGGTGCCGATGGATGAGAACAGAAGTATCCCCCATGACTTTACCGGCAAGTTCGGAAGCGCTTCCGTGCTGATGAAGAGGTCTCCGGAAGGTACCGGTATCATCGCAGGAGGTCCTGCCCGTGCGGTACTGGAGCTGGCTGGATTCAAAAATATCCGTACGAAATCCCTGGGTTCCCGGAATAAGCAGAACGTAGTTCTGGCTACGATCGAGGGCCTGAAGGAATTAAAGACGCCGGAGGAAGTAGCAAAGCTCCGCGGTCTTTCCGTAGAAGAAGTATTGGGCTAGGAGGTGCGTAAAAATGGCGAATAAATTAAAAATTACATTAGTCAAGTCTACTATTGGTGCAATTCCCAAGCACAGAAAAACAGTAGAAGCTCTTGGCCTGAGAAAACTGAATAAAACCGTCGAGATGCCGGACAATGCTGCTACGCGCGGCATGATCCAGCAGGTAAGGCATCTCGTGAAGGTGGAAGAAATCTAATCGAGGAGGTGCAGAGAATGAATTTAGCAGAATTGAAACCGGCAGAGGGCTCCAAACACAGCAACGCGTTTCGCAGAGGCCGCGGTCACGGATCCGGCAACGGCAAGACAGCTGGCAAGGGACACAAGGGCCAGAAGGCTCGTTCCGGCGCTCCAAGGCCTGGTTTTGAGGGCGGTCAGATGCCGTTATATAGAAGATTGCCGAAGAGAGGGTTTACAAACATCAACAGCAAGGACATCGTGAGCATTGGCGTGGATTGTCTGAACGCTTTTGAGGACGGCGCAGAGGTAACAGTAGAAGCTCTCGTAGAAAAAGGCATCGTAAGCAATCCCAAAGACGGAGTTAAAATCCTTGGAAATGGAGAATTAACCAAAAAGCTTGATGTGAAGGTAAATGCTTACAGCGCTAGCGCTGCAGAGAAGATTCAGGCTGCTGGTGGAAAAGCAGAGGTGATCTAATTGTTAACTACCATTCAAAATGCGTTGAAGACAAAAGAAATCCGTATGAAGCTGCTCTTTGTGCTGCTTTGTCTCATTATCGTCCGGATCGGGTGTAATATTCCGGTTCCCGGCGTCAACAGCGGCGTGATTCAGCAGATGTTTGAGAGCAACACATCCTTGGGATTTTTGGACGTCATGACCGGCGGATCCTTTTCAAGAATGTCCATTTTTGCCCTGAACATTACGCCGTATATTACGGCGTCCATTATCCTGCAGCTTTTGACCATCGCGATTCCCCGCCTGGAGGAGCTGCAGAAGGACGGCGATGACGGACGGAAAAAGATCAATGAGTACACCCGGTATCTGTCAATTGTGCTGTCTATCATTGGGGCGGTTGCGCTGATTATCGGATTCCGCAACCAGCAGTTATTTGTGAACGACGGTTACACATCCATGATCGTGGCAGTCTGCGCCCTGACGGCAGGCGCGGCTTTCCTGATGTGGCTGGGCGAGCAGGTAACGGAAAAGGGTGTAGGAAACGGTATTTCTATCATCCTGCTGATTAACATCGTGGCCCGCATCCCCAGTGATCTCACCGGCCTGTATGAGACTTATATAAAGGGCGCCAGCAACATCACCAACGCCATTTTGGCGGCGGTCATTATTCTGGCAGTCATTGTCGGCATGTTTGTGTTCATTGTTCTCCTGCAGGATGGCGAGCGCAGGATACCGGTACAGTACGCGAAGAAGATTCAGGGAAGAAGAGTGACAGGCGGACAGTCCAGCCACATCCCGCTGAAAGTAAACACGGCGGGCGTCATCCCGGTTATCTTCGCGAGCTCCATCATGTCTCTTCCGGTGGTAATCGCAAGTTTTGCCGGAATCCAGCCGGCCACAGGACCGGACGCCACGGTGTTCCAGAAGTTTCTTACCCTGTGCAATCAGAGCGACTGGTGCAAGATAGGAAGCTTTGGAGAATTTAAATATACGCTTGGATTATTGATCTATATTGCGCTGATCATATTCTTTGCTTATTTTTACACTTCCGTGACATTCAATCCGCTGGAGATATCCAACAACATGAAAAAGCAGGGAGGCTTTATCCCAGGCATCCGTCCGGGCAAGCCGACCACGGATTATCTGACCAGCGTGCTCAACAGCGTAATCTTCATTGGAGCTGTGGGCATGATGATTGCATGCGTAGTTCCGATTGTGTTCTCCGGTGTGTTCGGTGCAGATGTTTCCTTCAGCGGAACATCCCTGATCATCGTAGTCGGCGTCGTAATCGAGACATTGAAGCAAATTGAATCCTTAGTATTAGTTCGTCATTACAAGGGCTTTCTGGGGAACTGATTGACAAAACATGAGTGACGGCCCCCTGCCGGGAATATTTTAGGCGGGAGGTCGCTTACCTGTTTCAAACGATTTTTCGAAATCAAAAAAAGAAAGGAAGGTATTGTTATGAAAATTGTTATGTTAGGCGCGCCGGGTGCGGGAAAAGGAACCCAGGCCAAGATGATTTCTGAAAAATATGGCATTCCGCATATTTCCACCGGTGACATTTTCCGTGCGAACATCAAGGAAAACACGGAACTCGGGAAAAAGGCAAAAGAGTATATGGACAAGGGGCTTTTAGTGCCGGATGAGCTGGTAGTGGATCTGGTCGTAGACCGGCTGGCACAGGACGACGCGAAGAAGGGCTATGTGCTGGATGGATTCCCGAGAACGATTCCACAGGCAGAGGCGCTGACATCTGCACTGGATAAGATCGGTGAGAAACTGGATTACGCTATTGATGTGGATGTACCGGATGAGAACATTATCAGCCGTATGTCTGGAAGACGCGCCTGTGTAAACTGCGGCGGAACCTATCATATTAAGTACAATCCGACTAAGAAAGAGGGCATTTGCGACGCCTGCGGCGGCGAGCTGATTCTGCGCGACGACGACAAGCCGGAGACAGTAAAGCAGCGTCTGACTGTATATCATGAGCAGACACAGCCGCTCATTGATTACTATACAAAAGAAGGCATTTTGAAAGAGGTAGACGGAACAGTAGATCTGGATGAAGTATTTAGCTCGATTGTAAAGATTCTTGAGCAGTAAGTAACAGGAAATAGAGAGAATGGAGGCCGTATATCATGGCAGTGACAGTGAAATCTCAGCGGGAGATAAATCTGATGAGGGATGCGGGTAAGATACTGGCTGAGGTACATAATCAGCTGGCGGAGATAATCGCCCCGGGCATTACCACGTTGGATATTGACAGAAAAGGAGAGGAGCTGATCCGGAAGGCGGGGTGCCGTCCTTCCTTCAAAGGATACGAGGGGTATCCGGCGTCTATCTGTGTTTCCGTAAATGATGAGGTAGTCCACGGCATCCCGAACAAAAAGCATCATCTCTTTGAGGGAGATATTGTGAGTCTGGATGCCGGGGTGATCTACCAGGATTATCAGTCCGATGCGGCGAGAACCTACGGCGTAGGCAAAATCAGCGAGGAATCTCAGAAGCTGATTGATGTCACGAAGGAGAGTTTCTTCCGCGGGATTGAATATGCCAGAGCGGGGAAACATTTATATGAAATTTCCTCTGCGATCCAGAAGTACGTGGAGGCCAACGGCTTTTCCGTTGTGAGGGATCTGGTGGGGCATGGAATCGGCCGGGAAATGCATGAGGAACCGCAGATTCCCAATTACAAGCCCATCGGCCGGGGCATCAAGCTCTGTGCCGGCATGACCCTTGCCATCGAGCCGATGGTCAATGCGGGAAAGTACGAAGTCTGGTTCCTGGAGGATGACTGGACGGTAGTGACCAGGGACGGGTCCAAATCGGCTCACTATGAGAACACAGTGCTGATTACAGATGGGGATCCGGAGATTTTATCATTGGTATAATTGGATTGAGGATGCGCTCTGCGCAGATGGAGGTTAGTGTGACAAGTAAGCTTGATAGCTTATTTGTCACACGGCAATTTGTTTCTGAGCGAAAACAAATTGCTTTTATGGCAGATGAGAAACTGCGTACGCAGCTTTCTCATCGCCTCTTCGCGATAAATCGCTCAGAAATGAGGATTAAAATGTCAAAAGCAGATGTAATTGAAATTGAGGGGACGGTAGTGGAAAA
>CANPZR010000224.1 GCA_947589175.1 uncultured Lachnospiraceae bacterium
GCCTCTATCTTTTCATTTCCCTGATGAGCCATCTGCTCTAAGACAAACAGATACCTCTTCATCAGCTCTTCCATCTGTTCCCGCCGGTACAGCTTGCTGTCCCAGAACAGGGTAATCTCCGTGCGCCCGTCCTCCTCCTCGGCGCACAGCGTGATGGGGACGTCCGTCTCCTCCTGAATGGATTCTACGGTATAGCGGCTGTCCTCTCCCTTTTTGACATAATAATTCTCAAAGACAAACAGCGTCTGAATACCGCCTCTGTCCCTCATCAGATCCGCCATATGAATCTGCTCGTACTGCATGGAACGGGCGTCGCTCTCCTGCTGCCCTTTCAGCAGCTCGTACATCGTCACATTTTCTTCCTGCTTCACCCTGACCGGAACCGTGTGAATCAGCGGTCCCGCCAGCTCCTCCGCGCCGGGCAGCTCAATATTCCGCCCGGAAACCGTCCGGCCAAATACCACGTCCCTAAATCCGGTAACGCGCTGCAGCAAAATTCCCCACGCCGTTTCAAGAACCGCGCTTATCGTGCAGCCCTGGTCCCTCGCCGCCTGGTGCAGCGCGCGGTCCGTCTGCTCCGAAAGATCGGCCGAAAGGCTCTCCTCCCTGCCGGCGCTTTCCGGCTTATAATAGGGCTCGATTCCGGCCTGCTCATCATACCCGTCCAGATACTCCTGCCAGTACAAGAGAGCCGCGTCCTCGTCCTGGCGATCCCGCCATCCGCAGTAATCCGCGAAAGAGCAGGCCCGTTCCTTTTCCTGACGCATCTGACGAATTACTTCCTTGCGGGATACGCCGCCGCACAGCAGATGAAAATACCGGTTCAAACTCTCCAGCACAAGCGGAAAACTCCAGCCGTCTGTAATCAGATGGTGCTGGGACACCAAAAACCTGGTTCCCCCATTCTCCCCGGGAAATGCGTGGAGACGAATCAGGGGCTCCCCAGTAATGTCAAAGCGCCTGTTTTTCTCCCGCAAAAGCACGTCCTCAAAGGGCTCATCCGGCGTCTCAAAGACAATCTCCGGCTCCCGCCTGATAATCTGCCACGCCTCGTCCATTCCCTCGCAGATAAAACGGCTCCGCAGCACATCGTGCCTCATGACCGTGATCTCCCACGCCTGCCTCAATTTCTCCGGCTGCCAGCCATCCGGCAGCGTGACGCAGTCCAGAATGTGATAGGCAGCGGACTCTGGATTGGAAATTCCGTGGTACAACATTCCCTGCTGCAGCGGCGTAAGCGCGCAGACGGCCTCAACTCCGGATGGATCCTCCTTCTCCAGAAATTCCTTCCACTCGCGTCGGGACATGACCTTGCCCGGACACAGATCCGAGGGAGTGAGAATCGTTTCTTTCCCCTTCAACTGTTCCGCCATCCGGCCTAACACCCTCTGGAACTCCTCAAACAGCTCGCCCGTCCGTTCTCCGGAAAAGCAGGCGTCATAGGTGCATTGAAGCTCCATGCCTTTATCCGTGATCCGGATATCCAGGCTGACCGTCCGAGGATCCCCATTTTCCGGAGCTCTCTCATCGCCCATCACCCGGCTCGTCCAGACAAATTCGCCAAATTCCCGGTTCTGCTCTTTTCCGAGATAATTGAGCACAATGCCCGGCTGCGCCATGATTTTTTTCTGGCCGCTCCGCCGGATTCCGTATCCGATGCCCTCATTCGGCACATTTTTCAACAATTCCTTGCACGCCGCGATCTGATCTTCAAAATCCGCGCAGCCCTCTGTCAGAACCGGGTAGACGGCCGTAAACCAGCCCACTGTCCGGTCCGTGCGGACAGGGCGGTGCAGCTCGCCTCTCCCGTGGCTCTCCATCCATACAACCGGCTGTGAAACGCCGGCAAGCTCCCGGATCGACCAGGACAGCGCCGCCAGAAGAACCGCGTCCAGTCTGGTATGGCAGACCTTCTCCGCCAGATCCTGCAGCTGCGCCGCCCCTTCCGGATCAATCGTTCCACGCAGCGTTACAAACTCTCTTTTTTCACATCTGTTTTCCTGCAGATACTCCGCAATCAGGGGATCCATCGCCTCTCTCTCATCAAAAAAGGCCCAGGCACGCTCCTCTCTGCGAAAAGCGCTGCTCTCCCTGTATTCTCCTAACATCCGGCTCCACTCGCCAAAGGAGACCGTAGGGTTCGGAAGAACGCTCTCATTTCCATTCTCCCGGTACAGAATATCCAGTTCTTCTAAGAGAATCCCCCACGAGACCTCGTCCACCGCCAGATGATGCGCGGCGAGGAACAAAAAGTCCTCCTCCCCGGCATGGAACAGCTCCGCCGCGAGCATGTTTCCGCGCTCCGGATCGATCTGCTTCTGGAGCCTGTCACATTCCGCCCGCATCTGCTCCTCCATGCCAGCGCCATTCTCATTATCAGCCCTCGCAGTTACAACAGCTTCCGCAGTTGCAGCAGTTTGCGCAGTGACATCAGCCTTCGCAGTGACAACAGCTTGCGCAGTTGCAACAGCCTTCTCAGTTGGGACAGCTCCCTCAGTTGTGTCAGCATCTACCGTCATAACAGCGAGCTCCGGCATCTCACATTCCCCGGCGGGCCGCACTAAAAAGCGATCCTCGCCCTTTGAGCGCTCCCACAGGAGGCGGAGCGCCCCGTGCCGCCGAACCAGCTGATCCAGCGCCTTCTGTAATCTCTTTTCATCTGCCGGACCCTTCCACTTGAGAAATACCGACTGGTTATAATGGCCGGGGTATGGCATATCCGTGTCCAGAAAGCTCTGGATTACCGGCGTCGCCTCGATCCGGGGCACCTCCCGGTACTCGGTATCCTCTTCCCGGCGCACCAGCATTCCTGCCAGGGAACGGATATTTCGGCACGACAGAACATCCTGCACCCGCACGGAATACCCCTGATCCCGCAACTTGGAGACAATGCGGATTGCCTTCATGGAATCGCCGCCGAACTCAAAAAAGTCACTGTCCGTTCCCAGCGGTGATATCTCCAGAATCTCCTCCCAAATTTCCACGCACCGCTTCTCCTCCTCCGTCTCCGGCGGCACGACCTCCTGCCTTCCCGGCAGGGAGGGCTCTGGCAGCGCTCTCTTATTGATCTTTCCATTGACCGTGAGCGGCATTTTATCCAGGCACATGATAGACGCGGGAACCATATAGGCCGGAAGGCTCTGCTGCAGCTCCTCGCGCAGCTGTTCCGGCGAGAAATCGGAATCCGCCGTATAGTATCCGCACAGCATATCCTTTTTGCGATTGAACACTGCCACCGCGTCAACGACCGATTCCGCCGCCCGCATGTGCGCCTCGATTTCCGGCAGTTCGATCCGGTATCCGTGAATTTTGACCTGATCGTCCATGCGGCCGAGAAATTCTATATTGCCATCCGGCAGAACCCGCGCCCGGTCTCCGCTCCGGTACATGCGCCCCTCTCCATAGGGATCCGGCCGGTACTTTTCCCCGGTGAGCTCTTCCCGGTTCCAGTAGCCTCTGGTGACGCCCGCCCCGGCAATGCACAGCTCGCCCGGCACGCCGATTCCGGCCAGCTTATCGCCCTGTAAAATGTAGACGCGCGTGTTGGGAATCCCGCGTCCAATGGGCACGCGGCCGCTGTTTCTCTCTTTTCCGTCAAACACAAAGCTGGTGGCGTTGACCGTCGTCTCCGTCGGACCGTATGTGTTGAACACCGTCCGCCCCGACGACCACGCCATCAGAAGCTCTTCCTCCGGCGCCTCCCCGCCCACATCCAGCAGGCGGAGGTCCGTCAGCCGCTCCGGGTGCAAAAAGCGCAGAAATCCCGGCGTCAGCGACGCCACCGTCACTTTTTTATCACAGCAGTATTTCTCCAGCCGGTCCGGATCCTTCACAAGCTCCGGGGGAATCAGGCACAGCGTCCCGCCCACAGTGAGAATGTGAAAAATATCCCATACCGACTGATCGAATACATAATTGGCAAACTGAAGCACGCAGTCTCTGTCGCTCAGCTCATAAATATCCGTGTAGACCTCCAGCAGATGAGCCAGCTGGGCGTGCTCCACCATAACGCCCTTGGGTTTCCCGGTCGTCCCGGAGGTATAAATCATGTAGGCCAGTTGCCCCGGCCGCGGAGCACATGTCTCCCCCAGCTTCGCGGACCGCGAACGGTCAGCTTTCCCATCCTCCGTGGATGCCGCGTTGCCGATTTCCTCCGCAGACGCCGCACTGTCAATTCCCTCCGCAGACGCCGCACTTCCAATTTCCTCCGCAGACAGCGAGCTGCAGGCAGCCGCCTCCCTGACACTGCCCGCATCGATTACCGGAATTTCGTGTTCTTCGGCATACTGCCGCACCTCCTCCGGCAGCTCCGCCTCCGAGACCAAAATCGCCGCGGGCTGGCAGTCCTCCGCGATCAGCATCACCCTCTCCACCGGATATTCCGGCGACACGGGCACATACGCGCCCCCGGCATACAAAACAGACCAGATAGACGCGATCATTCCAAAGCCCCGCTCCGCGAATATCATGACAAACCGGTCTTTCACGCCCTGCTCCTCCAGCCTGCCTGAAAGCGCCTCTGCCGCCTGATTCAACTCCCGGTAGCTCATCTGTCCGTCCCCGAAAATAAGCGCCGTCCGCTCCGGATTTTGGGACGCGTGCTCCCGGAAT
>CANPZR010000225.1 GCA_947589175.1 uncultured Lachnospiraceae bacterium
CTCCTATTTCAATCTTCTTTAGCACAACGAAATCCCACACACCTGTCAGACAGGTGATGGGATTTCATATATGCCTTCAGCATAAATCTATACTTCCATAATAATCGGAAGGATCATCGGATTTCTCTTTGTCTTTTTCCACAGGAAATCATTGAGAGAATCCTTGATTTCTGTTTTCATGCGTCCCCAGTCGGTGATTCCCCGGTCAAAGAGACGGTCTAACGAGATGTTGACAATCTCACGGCATTCATCCATGAGATTCTCGGACTCCCTCACATACACAAATCCGCGGGAGACAATGTCCGGTCCCGACAATATGGTGTTGGATCCCTTCTCCAGAGTCAGCACCACCACTAAAAGCCCGTTCTCCGACAAGTGCTGCCTGTCTCTCAGGACAATATTTCCCACATCGCCCACGCCCAGGCCGTCCACCATGATTCCCTGAGCCCTCACGGAACCAGTGATCTTCGCGCTGTCCTCCGTCATCTCCAGCACGTCCCCGGAGCGGAGTATCTTCACATTTTCTTTGGGAATGCCCATCTTCTGAGCCACCTCGCTCTGCCCCAGCAGATGACGGTACTCCCCGTGTACCGGAATCGCGAATTTCGGGCGCACCAGCGAATAGATCAGCTTGATCTCCTCCTGGCAGGCGTGGCCGGAAACATGGGTGTCCTGAATAATCACCTTGGCCCCCTTCTGGGAGAGCTCGTTGATGACCTTGGACACGGACTTCTCGTTGCCCGGAATCGGACGGGAGCTGAAAATCACCACATCCCCCGGCATAATCGCCACCTTGCGGTGAATGCTGGCCGCGATCCGGGACAGGGCCGCCATGGCCTCGCCCTGGCTTCCGGTGGTGATCAGCACCAGCTGGTCGTTGTTGTAATTCTGCATCTCCTCCAGGCTGATCATCATATTGTCCGGCACCTGAATATATCCTAATTCTACAGCTGTATTCACTATGTTGACCATGCTCCGGCCCTCGATTACTACCTTCCGGTTCTGCTTCTTGGCCGAATTGATAATCTGCTGCACCCGGTCCACGTTGGAAGCAAAGGTAGCCACGATAATGCGGCTCTTCGCGTTTTCCTCAAAAA
Source organism: uncultured Lachnospiraceae bacterium (assembly GCA_947589175.1). Lineage (GTDB taxonomy): Bacteria > Bacillota > Clostridia > Lachnospirales > Lachnospiraceae > Eubacterium_F. Next base: position 1,098 of record CANPZR010000225.1, read on the forward strand.
TCGTGTCAAACGTCTTTCCCACCGTTCTCTCCGACTCGGTAAAGCCCGGATTCAGCACGTTGGTGCTGTCGCACATCAGCGCCAGCACGCCCTTCTTGCCCAGCTCGCCGAACCGCGCCAGATCGACGGTATCCCCGTATACCGGCGTATAGTCCACCTTGAAATCCCCGGTGTGCACGATCACCCCGGCCGGGGTGTAAATCGCCAGCGCCGCGGAATCCGCTATGCTGTGGTTGGTGCGGATAAACTCAATGCGCATGTCCCCCAGATTGATAAACTGGCCGTAGCTGACTACCTTTCTCTTCACATTGTTAATCAGGTTGTGCTCCTTCAGCTTATTTTCAATAATCGCCATCGTCAGCCTCGTAGCGTAAATCGGAACATTCAATTGCTGCAGAATATAGGGCAGGGAGCCAATATGATCCTCATGGCCGTGAGTAATCACAAATCCCTTTACCTTGTCGCGGTTGTCCAGCAGATATGTCACATCCGGTATCACCAGATCCACGCCCAGCATATCATCCTCTGGAAAAGCCAGCCCGCAGTCCACCACAATAATGCTTGTCTCGGTCTCAAAGGCAGTAATATTCATCCCGATCTGCTCCAGTCCGCCCAGGGGGATTACCTTCACTGTGCCCGCTCCTTTTTTCTCTTTTTTCTTCAATTTTAACCTCCATTCTGATGTCGGCGCAGTCTCCGCGCGCCGTTTTTCTCTATTCCAATTTCAACTCCACATCTTCCAGCAATTCCTCCATATATCTGGAAATGATCTTCAGTTCGTCCTCATCCTCCACCACCTCATACGTAATCAGGTCGTCTTCCTGTACTTCCTTTAAAATCAGGGCTTCCGCCTCGTCCTCCTCCGGGTCGTCCTTTGTCACAAGCAGATAACTGGCCCCCGCGATATCCGCTTTTTCCACCACAAAAAAAGCTTCCTCGCCGCCATCGTCAGCAGTAAGCACGATTCTTCCGTTTTCTGACATATCTTCCTCCTAATGCCTTTTTATTCAATTGTTCATTCCTGTCCGTCCATGGAATCCAGATAGCCCTGCAGAATAATCGACGCCGCGATCTTGTCCACATATGTCTTGCGGTCCTCTCTCCGCACGCCGCCCTCCTTCAACACATTCATTGCAGAAACCGTGCTGAGACGCTCATCCCACAGCACGACCTCCAGGCCGGTCCTCGCTATCAGCTTTTCCATAAATTCTTTTGTTCGCTGCGCCCGTTCACCCTCCGAATTGTTCATGTTCTTCGGATATCCCAGCACAATGCGCTCCACGCCATACTCCGACGCCAGCTCTTCGATCCTGGCCAGAGTCTGCCGCAGCTTGTTTTCGCTTTTTCTCTTTATCACTTCTACGGGCTGGGCAGTCAGACCGATGGCATCGCTGATGGCCACGCCCACTGTCACAGAGCCGTAGTCAAGTCCCATGATCCTCACTGTTTCACCCTTTCCGAAGGTTGTGCTCGATATAATCCTCCAGAAAAACTTCTATGATCTCATCCCGCTCCGCGCGCATAACAAGACTCCGCGCCCCCTTGTGGCTGGTAATATAAGTCGGATCTCCTGACATGAGATAACCTACGATCTGATTTACCGGATTGTATCCCTTCTCGGTCAATGCAGTGTAAACAGACGCAATAATATCTTTTACATCGTAATCGGTATCCGCGTCCACTTTGAAATACTGGGTGTTGTTGATCTCCTGCATGTTCTCACGTCCCTTTCCATGATTCTCCACATTTCTGTCAGGGACAGCCGAACCTGCCCCTGACAGCCATTGACTTTATTGTAATATATTCTTAACAATTTCGCAAGTCCTTTTTAACAGCGCCGCCTACTCATATCGTATCTTTTTTACGAGAACCTGACAAATTTCTCCCGGACGCCAGTTCCTGCTCTGCGCCTCGCGGTCTGGAACGGCAATCTTCACATAGCGCTCATTGTGTCCCTGAAGCCAGATTTCTCCGTCTTCTACAACTGTATCCTCGAACAGGACCTGTTCTGTTTTTCCGAGAAAAGAGTCCCCGTATTCCCGCCTGTACTTCTCCGCGTCCCGCAAAAGAATCCCGCTGCGCCTCTTCTTCACTTCCGGCGGCACCTGATCCGTCCTCTCCGCCGCCTTTGTACCGCTGCGGCGAGAATACGGAAACACATGGGTATCCGCCAGCCGAAGCCGGTTCATAAAGTCCCGCGTCTGCTCAAATTCTTCTTCTGTCTCCCCCGGAAATCCCGCGATTACGTCCGTTGTAATGGCCGGCCGGTCAAAGCGCCTGCGCAGAAGTTCCACCTTCTCCATATATTCTACTGTTGTATAATGCCGATTCATCCGGCGCAGCACCTGGTCGCAGCCGCTCTGCAGGGACAGATGGAAGTGGGGACAGAAGCCGGGAATCTCCGCCAGATCTTCTAACAGTTCCTCCGTTATGATGCGGGGTTCCAGAGATCCCAGCCGAATCCGGGCTATCCCCGGCACGCCGGAAACCCGACGGACCAGATCCGCCAACGGCTTCCCTTTCAGTTTCACAAAATCCGTCCCGCCTGAAAAATCGACGCCGTAAGAGGACAGATGTATTCCCGTAAGCACTACCTCCTTATAGCCCTGTCCGGCCAGGTTCTCCACCTGCTCCAGCACATTTTCCGGAGGCGTGCTGGAGAGCCTTCCGCCGCCCCGCACATAGGGAATCAGGCAGTATGTACAGAACTGGTTGCATCCGTCCTGAATTTTTATATATGCCCGCGTGCGGCGCTTTCTATCCTGTTTGGCGGCTTCCTTAGAATCCGGTCCGCCCGGCTTTCCAAAACCGTCCGCCCTCAGCTGAAACTGCTCGATGATCCGATCCGCGATATCCCCCTTGTCCCGGTTCGGAAAAGCCGCGTCAATGGCCTCATCCCGCAATATGCTGTCGCCCGCGCTCTCGACATAGCAGCCCACCGCCACCACATAGGCTCTGGGATTTTTCTTTCTGGCCCGATGGATCATCTGTCTGGACTTGCGGTCCGCTATATTGGTGACCGTGCAGGTATTAATGATATAAATGTCCGCCATTTCCGTAAAATCGCAGACTTCAATGCCGCGCTTTGCAAATTGCTCCGCCATTTTTTCCGTCTCGTAAAAATTCACCTTGCATCCCAGCGTGAGAAAGGCTGCTCTCATAACTTACGCTCCCTCTTTCCTTAGCATTTTGCACAAAAAACAAGTTTATTTTCAAACTACATCGTCAATTTTTGATATTGACATAATTCCCGGTTCATACTAGTATAATACATGAAGATCCAAAGAAATTTAAATAAGGAGGTAATTATACCATGAAAACAGTAAAAATTTCTCTGAACTCCATCGACAAGGTTAAGGCATTTGTAAACGAAGTAACAAAGTACGACGCTGAGTTTGACCTGGTGTCCGGCAGATACGTAATCGACGCGAAGTCCATTATGGGTATCTTCAGCCTGGATCTGTCCAAGCCGATCGATCTGAACATCCACAGCGA
>CANPZR010000226.1 GCA_947589175.1 uncultured Lachnospiraceae bacterium
GCTGCTTGCAGACAGATTTGTCAGACGCCATCGACATAGGGCGCAAGCACGCGACCGAGAGAACACGGAGTGTTCACGAGGGCTGCACGGCTTACCCAAAAAATGGTATAATAAACGCTGGAGTTAAAAAGCATTTCAATCCTCGCTTTTAAGCGAACGATGTTCGCGCTAACTCCTTACTATCACGGATTTTTTCGCGCTTTGCGCCCGAAACCCAGAATGGAGGAAACTATGGATAACCGGAATTTTACTTTGCTGACAGATTTTTATGAATTAACTATGATGCAGGGGTATTTTCAGAACAACACCAACGAGACGGTTGTCTTTGACTTGTTCTACCGCCAGAACCCGGACGACGGGGGCTATGCCGTATGCGCCGGACTGGCTCAGGTCATCGACTACATCAAGAGCCTTCATTTCGACTACGACGACATCGACTACCTGAGGGGACTTCACACCTTCAGCGAGGAATTTCTCGATTATCTCGCCAGTTTCCACTTTACCGGCGACCTGTACGCGATTCCGGAGGGCACGGTAGTCTTTCCGAGGGAGCCGCTTGTCAAGGTCGTCGCTCCCATCATGGAGGCCCAGCTGGTGGAGACGGCCCTTCTGAACCTGATCAACCACCAGTCCCTCATCGCCACGAAGGCGGCGAGAGTATGCTACGCGGCCAAGGGCGGCGGCGTCATGGAATTTGGACTGCGCCGGGCCCAGGGACCGGACGCGGGGACCTTCGGGGCCAGGGCGGCGGTCATCGGCGGCTGCATCGGCACCAGCAACGTGATCTGCGCCAAGGAATTTGGCATACCGGCCCTCGGCACGCACGCCCATAGCTGGATTATGAGTTTCGGGGACGAGCTCACCGCTTTTCGCAAATACGCTGAGCTGTATCCGGGCAACACCACCCTCTTAGTGGATACATACGACACGCTTCGCTCCGGCGTTCCCAACGCCATCCAGGTGTTCAAGGAGCTGCGGGACAAGGGCCAGATGCCCGCGAAGTACGGTATCCGTCTGGACAGCGGCGACTTGGCGTACCTCTCCAAAAAAGCGCGTAAGATGCTGGATGAGGCCGGATTTACGGACGCCCTCATCTGCGCCTCCAGCGATCTGGACGAATATCTGATCGATTCGCTGCTCTCGCAGGGCGCCTGCATTGATACATGGGGCGTGGGTACCAACCTGATTACATCCAAAACCACACCTGCCTTCGGCGGCGTTTACAAGCTGGCCGCCGTGGAGACCGGGGACGGCTCCATGATTCCCAAGATCAAGCTGTCGGAAAACCCCGTAAAGATTACCAACCCCGGCAACAAGACCGTGTACCGGATTTACGATAAACAGACCGGAAAGATTCGGGCGGACTATATCGCCCTGGCGGACGAGACATTTGACCCGGAGCAGGATCTCGTGCTTTTCGACCCGGACGCCACCTGGAAAAAGACCCGCCTCACCGGCGGCTCCTATGAGATGAAGGAGATACTGATGCCCATATTTAAAAATGGACAGTGCCTCTACGAGACGCCAAGCGTCATGGATATCCAGAAATACTGCCGGGATCAGTTAAATACGCTCTGGGAGGAGACACGGCGCCTGGTAAACCCCCAGGCCGTCTATGTGGACCTGTCGGATAAGCTGTACTCGATCAAGGTAGATCTGCTCAATCAGTACAGTATGTGAAATGAGGCTCTCAGATCGAGCCACGGGTGCCAGCATATATCCTGCTCAATCAGTACAGTATATAAGACGAGGCCGTCTAAAAACGGAAATCTGGCCCGGATAAAGACAAAAAAACAATACATGAGATAGAATATTTAAGAAAAAAGATACCTGAACCAGCGCCGGTCCGGGTATCTTTTTTTATTTCATCCGCGCCATATGTACACAGCGACCGCTATATGCAGGAAAAATATCACCGGCATGCCAATTACAAAATACCAGTGTTTTGTCTTGTGCCGGAATAAATACATCCCGGCCCATGTGCCCGCGCTGCCTCCGAGAATGCTGACCAAAAACAGAACTTTCTCCGGTATTCGCCACACGTGTCTTTTCGCCTTAGATTTATCAATGCCCATCACCGCCAATCCGATAATATTCATAATCACAAGATAGGCGATGAAAAGCCATATTATAATTTCTGCCATGCTCTGTACTCCTTGTAGTTATTTTTTCATTATTATACCACATTTATATTTTAAGTTGTATTGTTTATTTTCCGGAATTGTGATATCATTATAATATAGCGTCAAGGGGCAAAATTCTTTTTGGCCCCGACATCATCATTACATGTGACAGATCAGAAAGAAGGTTCCAGGTATGAGCAAACGTGTAGACATGACAAATGGCACTCTGGGAGACAAAATTATAAAATACACGATACCGCTTGCCATCACAGGCATACTCCAGCAACTATTCAACGCCGCCGATGTGGCCGTAGTAGGGCGTTTTTCCGGAAAAGAAGCCATGGCGGCCGTGGGGGGCAACGCCCCGGTCATTGGCCTGCTCGTAAATCTGTTCGTGGGAGTATCCCTCGGAAGCAATGTATTTCTCGCCAAATCCATCGGTCAGAAAAATAAGGCGCAGGTGTCCAAGGCGGTACATACCTCGGTGATCGTGGCAGTCCTCGGCGGCATTTTTCTCACCATATTAGGAGAATTATTTGCCCCGAACGTAGTAGAAATGCTGGATGTGCCCCAGGAGGTATTTCCGCTTGCCGTGAAATATTTAAGAATTTATCTGCTGGGCATGCCGGTCATTCTGCTCTACAATTTTGAATCCGCTATTTTCCGTAGCTGCGGAAACACCAAAATGCCGCTGATCGCCCTGATCATATCCGGCGTTTTAAATGTGATTCTCAATCTATGCTTTGTCTTAGGGCTGGGCATGGACGTAGACGGCGTCGCGACTGCAACTGTAATCGCAAACCTGGTCAGCTCCGCCATATTATTTATCTCGCTGCTCAAGACAGAGCTCGTGGTTAAAATTCAGTTTTCAAAGCTGCGCGTTCACACCGACGTTCTGGTCCAGATTTTGAAAATAGGCATACCCGCAGGCGTCCAGGGCATGGTCTTTTCCTTCGCGAATATCATCATCCAGTCCGCGGTCAACAGCCTCGGCACAACGGTTATGGCAGCTTCTTCCGCCGCCTACAACCTTGAGATATTTGCCTACTATATCATGAACTCCTTCGGCCAGGCCTGTACCACCTTCGTGGGCCAGAATTACGGCGCCGGGAAAAATGACCGGTGTAAGCGCGTACTGAGCCTGTGCCTGCTGCAAAGCGCCCTCGGCACCTTTGTGATCTGCGCGCTGATACTCCTGTTCAGCTCGCAGCTGCTCCGGATTTTTAACACAGACCCGGACGTCATCCGCGCCGGACAGATCCGCCTGCAATATATTTTCTTTGCCTACATATTCAGCTTTGCCCAGGAAACCATGTCTGGTTACCTGCGCGGATTCGGCGTGTCCTTTATCCCGGCGGCGTGCTCCGTCATCGGCGTATGCGGCGTGCGGCTGACGTGGATATTTACCGTATTTAGGATGACGCCGTCCTTCCAGACCATCATGCAGGTCTATCCCCTTAGCCTTTTTGTAACTGCCGTGGCTACCCTGGTCGTGATGCTCATAATCAAGCCATCAAAACGGTATGTGATTCATTCAGCTTGATGAAATTTTTACGTAATAAAACCAGAGCAGTATTTAGCGCGAAGCATTATTCAATGCTCTGGTCATTGCTCCCTTAATTGCTGTGTTATATCCATTTTCCCGTAAATAATGCGAACAATATTTACGACTTTTGATTTTTTTGTTGGCAGATAAAGAACAATATAATTATCTATAGGAAAAATGCGGAATCCTTTTGATTTCCATGGTTCTTCCTCATAGGACTTATACATCATCGGCATCTCATCCAGTTTGTTTATAGAATCCATAATTCTTTTTACTTGCTTTCGTGCTGTTTCAGGAACAAGCAATTCAAAAGCAATGTATTCATAGATTGCTTTTAAATCTTCAAGGGCGTGTGCCGTGTAATTTATTTTCCATTTCATATGCCGTAAGATCTGCGCATTTCTTCAAAAACTTCTTCTGCTGAATAGACTCTGCCATTCTCTATATCAGCTACGCCTTTGGCAATTTCCGCATCCAGTTGCTCCTTTGACAATTCACTTATTGCGAGCGGCTTCTTTACAGGAAGTTTCATCTCAAATGGGATACCTCTTTGAATAACGACCTGTGTTAAAAACATGCTTACCGCGTTTGACATGGGGATGCCAAGCTGATTTAATACACTTTCTGCTTGTTCCTTTAATTCAGGTTCAACTCTCGCAAATACATTAGATGTTTTTGCCATATTTATCGCCTCCTCATCTATATTGTAACCGATTTGCTTGCAAATAGCAAGCGGTTTGCTGAGGAGGGCAAAAAAGAACCCGACATCGCACGCGCAACATCAGGCTCTCTTTTTATTAAAATGAACATGAACGGAACTTATCTTGTTTTAAATTGAGCTTTTGCGGACCAATCTCCATAAACAACTTTTCCCTCAATATTTTTATAGGGACGCAGCTGTACATAATAATT
>CANPZR010000227.1 GCA_947589175.1 uncultured Lachnospiraceae bacterium
GCAGTTCCGGGCAGTCTCTTGAACGCCGCGGACGCGAAAGCCGCTGAAGCTCCGGCAGAGATTGTCATCGACAAGACAGATGTCTCCAACCCGATTACCAATGCCAAAGATTCGGCCGGCAGCCTGATCTATGGCGGCGATCCGGCCGTTATGGTGGAGGGAGACACGGTGTATCTGTACACCGGGCATGATGTATCTGTAAACGAACAATATTCCATCACCGAATGGCTGTGCTACACCAGCAAGGATTTAAAGACCTGGAATTATGAAGGGCCGATTATGGGCGCTGACAAAAACAGCATTACCTGGGCCAACACAGGTACAGACGCATGGGCAGCACAGGTGGTAAAGTATAAGGATAAATATTATCTTTATTACTGCACATGGGACAAAAATGCCAACGATTCCCAGTCAACTGGCAAGCAGTCCATCGGCGTAGCCGTATCGGAAAGCCCGACAGGACCTTTCAAAGACAATGGCGAGCCTCTAGTAAGTGGAACTGTAACCACTCCTGAGACAAGCGGATGGAACGACATCGACCCCACTGTATGGATTGAGACAGACGACAAGGGCGTTGAGCATCGCTATCTGGCATGGGGCAACGGCAAGTTCTACATCTGCGAGCTGAACGAGGATATGATCAGCGTCAAGGATCAGAACGGCGACGGTAAGATCACGCAGGGAACTTCCATTGCCAACAGCGATATCATCGGTGGAGACGGAACCGCGCTGGGACTTGATACCTTCACGGAAGCTCCGTGGCTGTACCGCCGCAAAGATGCAGATGGCAAATACACCGGCAAATACTATCTGTTCTACGCCCATAGCTTCCGGGAGCAGATGGCGTATGCTACCACAGACGATTTGATGAGCGGCAAGTGGACCTTCGGCAAAGTGCTCATGCCTCCTACGGCCACTTCGGACACCAACCACATGGCTGTCTTTGACTTCAAGGGCGAGACCTACTTTATCTATCACAACGGATCTCAGCCTGCAGGAAGCGGTCACCGCCGTACGGTATGCATCACTAAATTAGAGTTCAATGACGACGGCAGCATCAAGGAAATCCCGGAGACCGCTATCGGCATCACGGGCGCCAAGGCTTCCAAGCTGTACGCCGGATCCGGTTTTGCTCTCTCCCATGAGAACTTCACCAACTCCAGTGTAGACGCCGACTATCCGTACACTGACATCCGGGTAGGCACCTATCCGAAAGTCACAGACGACAAGGATTCCGACTGGGTAATCGTAGCGGGCAAGGCAGATCCTTCCAAGGATTCCTATGTGTCCATTCAGTCCGAAAACAAGCCGGGCCTGTATCTGACAGTCAACGACGACAAGTCCGTCACTCTGGCTCAGGACTGGGATCAGGCAAAGATTGCTGAAACCGCCAAGAAACAGACCTTTAAGACGGTAAAGGCATTGAACGGCAACGAAAAGGGCGTATCCTTTGAGAGCGTTTCCAATCCGGGCTCCTATCTCAGCCTGGAGACGGGCAGCACGGGAAGCCTGGTTCTCACGGACGGTGCTGACAAAGAGAGCGCTACCTTCTACATCGACGCGAATCCAAAAGACAGCGCGTCCGGCACTTTGGGCGCCTCCAACAGCCTGACAGGACTGACCGTAAAAGATTATGAAGTCAGCCAGAATGGCAATGACTACAGCGTTTCTGTTCCGTCCACGGTAAGCAGCATCGAGGTAACAATCAAGATGGCTGACCAGAAAGGTTATGTCTCCCTCAACAACGGTCCGGTAAAGGCAGGCGATACTACTGTGACAATTCCTGTGACCGGTTCTTCTGCTGAGGCGGAGATTGCTATCTTCCCTGAGGATCTGAAAAACAGTACAACTTACAAACTGAAGGTTGAAAAGACCTTTGACGGCATCGACCTGTCCGGCAGTCTGATAAAATCATTCAACTTTGAAAATGCCGTAGACGGCGCTATCGCTATGACACACGATGCAAATAAAACAGCTGTTTCCGAGAAGACCGACGTCACCTACAGCTATGTGGACGGCGTCAATGGAGGCAAGGCTGTCAGCCTGGACGGTACATACGGCTTAAAGCTGGCAGACGGGGCTGCCCTTGGCGACAGATATTCCATCTCTTTCTGGGCTAATCCGACAACGTTAGGCGGCAATGTGGATCCGCTCCTTGCGGCAGGCGCATTCAATCCGGAATACTGGCTGAGCGTAGTTCAGCAGGGACGTGGCATCTGGTCCAACAAGTCCGGTACTTATTTTGAGGGATCTGCCAGAACCAAAGATCTTGTTGCCGGAAAATGGCAGCATGTGACACTCACCGTAGACGCATCTGCCGGAGCTACAGATGCAGACGCAAAATTATACATTGACGGCGAGCTGGTCAGCAGCGGCAAGATTCCAACCGGCATTATGACCAACACAGGAGCCGGCATCTACATTGGCGTAAACCGCTGGGACGCATATTTCAACGGCGCTGTCGATGAGGTTATGCTGTTCAACAAGGCGCTCTCTGAGACGGAAGTAGGCGCGATCGCCGCTGGCGCAGTCACCGCTGCCAACACCAAGCCGGGCGCAGACGCAAACAATGGCGATCAGAACAGCGATTCAGAGGATAACACGGCAACTGCTTCCAAGAAGGTAAAGAAGGTAGTCATCACCAAGAAGGGCAGCTCCAAGGCTATCAAGAAGACTGTCAAAGTAAAGAAGGGCAAGAAGCTGAAACTGGCTGCCAAGGTGACCGTTTCCGGCGGAGCTTCCAAGAAAGTAACCTGGAAGAGCTCCAACAAAAAGGTTGCCACCGTCACGAGCAAAGGTGTTGTAAAGGCCAAGAAGAAGGGCAAGGTAAAGATTACCGCCACCTCCAAGGCAAACAAGAAAAAGAAATGCACCATCACTGTTAAAGTGGCGTGAAAATGATATCACCTCGAAAGGAGCGCGGATGGCATGAAAAAACAGGACTATCTTTCCTGGGACCAATATTTTATGGGAATCGCCAAGCTCTCCGCCCTGCGGAGCAAAGACCCCAACACCAGTGTGGGAGCCTGTATCGTGGGCACCGACAACAAGATTCTGTCGGTGGGCTACAATGGCATGCCCCAGGGCTGCTCGGACGATGAATATCCGTGGGACAGAGAGGGAGACCCCTTGAACACCAAATATCTCTTTGTGTGCCACGCGGAGTTAAACGCGCTCTTAAATTACACCGGTACTAACTTGCAGGGGGCGCGGATCTACACCACGCTGTTCCCCTGCAACGAGTGTACCAAGGCGCTGATCCAGTCAGGTATTTCTGAAGTGATCTACATGGAGGACAAATACCGGGACACGCCGTCCGTAATGGCGGCCAAGCGGATGATGAAATCCGCCGGGATCTGCTGGCGCGAGTACAAGAGCATGGAAAAGACAATCTCCCTCTCTCTCTAAGAGGTGTGAAAATAATCGGATTAAAAAAGACGCGGCTTCACATTCTGTCGCGTCTTTTTTATTTCTCTTATTTTATTTCTTTTTATCTTTTTATTTGCTTAATTTCCCGTCATTTTTCCGCTATTTTCCCTCTATCCGCTCTGCCACTTTTTTCTTAAAGCTCTCCCACTCATCCTCGTGCTCCACAAAATACAGGGGACACATCTTCCCGGTCACGTCATAGTGGCGGATTACGTCCTCCTCCGGCTCCAGATCGTACTTTATGCACAGATATGTAACTAACTCCGTCAAAGCCTGCAAGGTCGCCTGATTAAACTCTCCCGTCTTATCCGGGTGGCAGCACTCAATGGAAATCGTGTCAGAATTCCGGTCATTGGACGCGTAGGCGATTTCCTCCAACGGAATACACTGGACAATCTGCCCCTCCAGTCCGATGACAAAATGGCTGCTGGCGTATATTTTGTTCTTGCTCCCCTTGTTGATCCGGGGGAGATTGTTAAAATAATTCCGGTTGTCCACCGCGTCCGTGCCAGGATTGGCCGTGTAGTGAACCACGACGCCCCGCACCTTTTTCAGCGCCGTCCCCGGCCTGGAAAATTTATTTTTCTTTAACAGCTTTGTCTCAAACGTGATCTGAGGAAGTATCTTCTGCTTTATTTTTTCCCGTCTCTGCCGCCCGATGGCCGTGACCACACTGCAGATAATCAGGATAAAAACCGCTGCGATACTGATGACCAGACCGCAGCGGACTACGCGCTTTCTTTTTTTACTCAACACTGTAATTAGGCGCCTCTTTGGTAATATGAATATCGTGAGGATGGCTCTCCTTCAGTGAAGCAGCAGAAATCTTCACAAACCTGCCATTCTCCTTCAATTCCTGAATCGTGCTGGTTCCGCAGTATCCCATGCCGGAGCGAAGCCCTCCAATCAACTGGAACACCGTGTCCTCCACGCTTCCCTTGTAGGCCACGCGGCCCTCTACGCCCTCCGGCACCAGCTTCTTCGCGTCCTCCTGGAAATAGCGGTCCTTGCTGCCGTTCTCCATAGCCGCAATCGATCCCATGCCGCGGTACACCTTGTACTTTCTTCCCTGGAACAGCTCAAAGCTTCCCTGACTCTCGTCGCATCCCGCGAAAATGCTGCCCATCATGCAGACATTCGCTCCTG
>CANPZR010000228.1 GCA_947589175.1 uncultured Lachnospiraceae bacterium
GCCTCGGATTACTCGACTAAGTATGTAAAGAGCCAGGAGGTCTATGTGACAAGCGTTGCGAAGGCGGATCTTGCGGCGCATAAAGAGATTAAGCAGGACAGCATTACAAGGCTGACGGACGACGATTACTATGATTCCAATCCGGTGCCTGTGTATGACAAGGAATCCGGCGACATCAACGTGTATTATATAAAGACGGCGGAGGATACCGACGCACAGAATGTGGAGGCGGCGGATCTTGCCAACCCGATGTATCCGGAAAGCCAAACCTATTCGGTCATTGCGTACCGCGTGTATAAATATAATCGCGAGAATAAGACCGGAGAGTGGCTGGTGGATGATTACGAGCCCAAGGAAAAGCCGGACGACTTGACCGATGAGGAGTATAAGGAGCAGCTAAGAGCACTGGGCGGCCAGAGGATGCTGAGTTCCCCCATCAAGGATAAAGACGTCAACAAGGAGGATCCGCTGATTGCCGATTTCACGGCGACCAGCTACAACGGGATGGTGGTATTTGCCTACACTATTGACAAGGACAACGACGCGGATACCGACGGAGACCGGGATCTCTTTATCCAGTTGTACCGGTTCAGTGATCGCAGTACCTTTATGCCGGTGCGCATCACAAATGATTCTCAGGCGGACTCGATGCCGCAGCTCGTGCGCCGGGGCGGCGAGAGCGACGGCACAACATATCTATTCTGGAAGACTGAGGATACGCTGGATTACATCGATGTGTCCAGCCTGGTGAAGTATGGAATTGACGATGACGGAAAGATTAAGGAGAGCGCCACAAAGAGCCATCAGGATGTTCCAGAGGGAACTGGGCCGGATGAGGACATTTATGACGGCATGAGTTCCGAAAAAGTGAAGGAATTAACCTATTCTTTCCAGATCAACCATGTAGACGCCTACACGGCGGATGTGAACCAGTTCTCCTCCTACAGCCAGTACAAGGTGGCCGTGGACCAGAAAGATAACCTCTATATCATCTGGGTAGACAACGGAGACGTAAACGGCACAAGCGCTTCCCAGGAGATTTACGCGGCGGCCATGATTGACGCGGAGACGAATACATCGAACACTGATCTGAAGGAAGTGAAATTGTGGTCGGCTCCGAACAAGCTCACCAGCTTTGGAAAATACTGCGACGAGCCCGCGCTGGCCATCACCGAAGACAACAAGATGCTGATGGTATACAATAAGTTCGACATTGTGGGCGAGGACGACGAAGCTCCCAAAGTTGCCGATCTGGAGCTGGCGTCCAGTATGCTGGAGCCCTATGGTTCCATGGAGGCCACGGAGATTACCCTGTCGGATACTACACCGACGGATGGCGAAATAGTGGACGTCTCCGTGAGGTTTGAGAACACGGGACTTACCACGGCCGTATACGGTTTCACAGCGGAGATTTATGAGAAGGCGGCGGACGGAACCAGGACGCATTTGAGAACCTATAACTATAATTCTTCCGTAATCGCCACCGGCGTCGTGAATGAGACCTTTGAGTACACGGCGGGTGAAAAGACGGCCGGCAGCGTCATTGAGGTTGAGGTGACCGAGAACAGCGTAGAGGGAACCAACATAAACCAGAGTGAGGCATTTAGGAAGACGCCGGAGTATGTGATTACACAGAACAACTCCTACGAGGGATCGGATTCCAAGTTCTACAGCGACGTTGTTATTACCAACACGGGCAATCAGGCGTCCAACGACGGCGATGAGCTGAGAGTGGTATTCGCGGGACCGTATGAGGGCTATCATTTCTATGGCCTGGACGACGATCTGCTCGCCAAGGAAGCGCTCTCCTTAAAGCCGGGCGAGAGCAAGGAAGTTACCCTGGAGCTGGATCTCCCGGCGAAGGCATTCTCCTACTATGGAAAGATTGATGTGGAGATTGAGGCCACGAATAAGGACGGCGAGATTTACAATGAAAAATCGGGCGACACCATCTGGATGTCCCAGCCCGCCGGACTCTCTCTGAATGACAACAAGGAAATTCAGATGTACACCGGTCAGACGCAGAATCTGGATCTCCAGTTCGAGACGTGTTCCCTGCTCGGAACTGTTACGCCGTCGTATGAGGTGGAAGATAGCAGCGTTGCCAGGGTCGAGGACGGCAAACTCGTGGCAGTCGGAGAGGGCGCCACGACCGTGACCGCCTACGCGCATCCATACAATATAGCGACATCCGTCGCCGTGAAAGTATCGGCTATGAATTACAGCGCGGAAGCGCCGGAGGAGACGAAGAAGCCGGAAGAAACGCAAAAGCCGGAGGAGACACAGAAACCGGAGGAGACGCAAAAGCCGGAGGAGACGCAGAAACCGGAGGAGACACAGAAGCCGGGCGGAACACAGGGAGCGATTTCCCTCGCGAAAGCGGTAATTACCGGCATGGTCTCCAAGAAGAAAAAGCAGCTCACTGTAGACTGGAAGAAAGTAAAGAATGCCGATGGATACGAGGTTGTATGCGCGACCAATCAGGCCTTCACAAAGAATGTAAAAACCAGGAAGACATCGGGAACGTCGCTGACCTTGAAGAAGCTGAAAGAAGGCAAAAAGTGGTACGTTAAGGTACGGGCCTACGCGAAGAAGGGGTCAAAGACCTATACCGGAAAATACAGCACGGTTCATTCGATTCAACTGAAAAAGCGGACGAGCGGCGTGAAGGAGCTGCTTGTGAAAGCGGGCAAGAAAAAGCTCACCGTGGATGTTTCCAAGGTGAAAGGAGCGACCGGGTACGAGGTCACGGTTTCTACCGATAAGGCAGGCAGGAAAGTTAAGGCGAAGAAAAAGACGCGGAAAGAAGAAGTGGTATTTAGAAAACTAAAGAGAAAGAAAAAATATTTTGTCACAGTCCGGGCGTACAAGAAGCTGAAAAATGGAAATTATCTGTACAGCACCAAAAAGGTTGTGAAAGTAAAAACCAAGTAAATGCAAACTGTTTAAAAGAAAGGATGATGCGCAATGAAAAAGGAAACAGAGAAGAACGATCTGGAAGCAGAGGAAGTGGAGCTGGATTTGGAGGAATTGGATCAGGTGACGGGCGGAGCCAATCCGTTCGCGCAGTATAAGAGGGTGCAGAACCAGCAGTACGACGACGATATCCGCCGCCGCGTGTGATATCGGGACAAAAGAGAAAATGAAACAGGACATGTAGGAGAAAAGGCATTTGAGGGTTCAGGAATAGCCGGGCGGCAAAAAGCCCGGCTGTTTCTGGTATGTATTGTTTGAAAAAGAGGTTATGGAAGTGTTTGAAGTCACGGGCTTTGTGGATATTCTGACGATTGAGTAGATGTGAGAAGTGTCTGATAGCGAAAGAGAAATAGTGGTTTGAAAGGATGATGTGCGATGTGGAGGGTTTTGACAGCCCGACTTTTGTTGATGTTTATGGCCGTGCCGAACTGGGCGTTTTTAAACGACGGAAGTTTTGTGTACGAGGACAATGAATCCTCCTGGTACAGCAATATAGAGACGGTGCGCGCTGTGGAGGAAATGGATATTGACATCGGCCCGGTCAGGCAGGAAGCGGACATTTTTACGGAAAAATGCATTGTCGCCGTGGTCGATACGGGCGTGGATATCGATCATCCGGCGCTTGCCCGCGGGCTCTGGAAAAATGAGGACGAGATTGCGGGGGACGGAATCGACAACGATGGAAATGGATTTATCGACGACACGGACGGATGGAATTTTTACAAGGAGACAAATGTCGTCTACAATTCCCGCAGCAGCACGGAGGACGCCCACGGAACCCACTGCGCGGGCACGATTATTGCCGATGATGAGGGAAATACAGGATCTGCGGGCGTTGAGGGAGGCTCTGAGGTTGCCATTGAGGGCGTAAGGGGAATTGCGGGCGGAATCGACGCCGTTCAGGTGATGCCGGTGAAGACGGTAGGCGGGCCGGATCAGGCGGGAAGCGTGGAGGACCTGATCCGGGGCATCCGGTACGCCGAGGACAATGGCGCGTCTGTCTGCAATATCAGCCTTGGCCTTGCAAACAGGAACGAGGAGCTGTATCAGGTCATGAAGGAATCGGATATGCTTTTTGTCACCGCCGCGGGCAACGGAGAATCCTTTTCTCACGGAGCCGGATTTGACTTAAATGAGGTTCATCGGTATCCGTCCTGCTACGGTCTGGACAATGTCATTGTTGTCGCCAATTTAAAATGCGACGGCACGCTGCATTACAGCTCCAATTACAGTGATGTATATGTGGATCTGGCAGCTCCCGGAACCCAGATCAACGGCACAAGTACCCATCGGTCCGGCTACGAGATCATGACGGGAACGTCTATGGCCGCGCCTATGGTGTCCGGAGCCGCCGCGCTGGTATTTGCCAGCCACAGCGACTGGAGCGCCGCGCAGGTGAAGCGGGCAATTCTGAACAGCGCCAGAAAGCTGGATTCTCTGGACGGCCTTGTGCGGACCGGCGGCACGCTGGATGTGGCCGCCGCCGTAGCTTACACGGGAACAGCGGCGCCGGGGGACTATCAGACGCCGGCTCCGACAGACACTCCTGCGCCGACGCAGGCAGTTGTCACCAGCGCGCCCGTGGCAAG
>CANPZR010000229.1 GCA_947589175.1 uncultured Lachnospiraceae bacterium
AAAATCGCATCCCGGCTGCTCGTAATCAATCAGCTCTGTAATCGTCGGGTGGTCGCTGCAGATCGCGCAGTCCTTGTCCCTCGGAAGCTTTACAGTGCGAAAATTCATTTTTAACGCGTCATAGGTCAGCAGTCTTCCCGTCAAAAGCTGTCCCTGACCGATAATGCATTTTACCGCCTCCATCGCCTGCAGGCTTCCGATGACGCCCGCCTGCCTGCACGTCGGAACCGCGTCCCCCGGCGCCGATAATCAGAACCTTCGCGTTCATCAGCTTCTTCTGGCCCTCCACGCCCACTTCCTTCAAAATGATATGGCGGGAATAGCGCTCTAACTGCTCGTTTGTAAAAGCCATTATTCTCTTCCCCCTCCCATGAAATACAAAAATTCTATCGCGTCATTTTCCTGAATGACCGTGGTTGTAAAATCCTCTCTTTTCACAAACTCGTCATTAATCGCAATGGCGCCCTCCCTGCAGACCTTCTCGCACAGGCCGCAGCTAATACATGCCTCCTGCTTCCACTTCACATCGGAACCGCCTTTGATGCCCACATCATTTTCCTCTGCCTTTAAGCAGTTATTCTGGCATCCGGTCACGCCAAATTTGAACTTATGGGGAAGCTTCGTTCCAAAATAGCGGTCGTTTAATTTCTTTGCAATATCATAGGTGTCAATATTGCCGCTCGGACAGATCTCGCTGCCCTGACAGGCCGTCACCGTGCGCACTCTCGGCCCGCATACGCCCGGCCTGCATCCGCCTTCCGCGAGGGAATCCTTGACCTCGTCAATGTCCGCCAGCTTGATAAAGGGGATTTCCACTCCCTGGCGGGACGTCAGATGCACGTGCCCGTCCCCATATTTTTCTGAAACCTCGGCAATCTTTCTCAAATTCTCCGCGGTCAGGGTTCCGCCCACCACGGCAAGCCGCAGGGAAAAATTGTCCTTCTGCTTCTGCTTCATAAAGCCGCCTTTTTTCAATAATCCATAATCCACTTCTGCCATAACAAATCCTCCATTCCCGTTGCTGTATCCTGATATCCTTCCCATCCTTTACCGTGACTGCTACCTATGATAAACCCATTTACATACTTTGTCAATAGGTTTATAGGGTATTTTTTTCTTCTTCTCCTGTCATTCCTATTTTCGCTCTATTTATTGCTTTGGAATATTTTCAAGCACTTCATTCATGCTCCCTGTCCGGTAGCCCATCAGATCCATCGTGATATAGGAGAATCCATAATTTTTGAACTCCTCCACAATTCTATTTCTGTTTTCCTCTTTCATCAGCTTTTCAAATTCTTCCGGTTCTATCTCAATCCTTGCCATCCTGCCGTGAATACGCACCCGAACCTGATGAAATCCCATATCTAAAAGAAGCTGCTCCGCTCGATCCACCATGCCCAGCTTTTCCTCTGTAATGGTTTCTCCGTACACAAAACGGGAGGAAAGACAGGCGAACGATTGTTTCTCCCATGTCGGCAGTTCCAGATATTTGGACAGCGCACGGATATCCGCCTTTGTAAAGCCACATTCCCTTAAAGGACTCTTAATTCCCAGCTCTTTGACCGCCAAAAGTCCCGGCCGATAGTCTCCGTTATCATCCAGATTCGAGCCCTCTGCTATATTTTCTATCTGGTTTTCATCGGCAATCCGCTGAATTTTTTCAAACAGCTCTTTTTTGCAAAGATAGCATCGATTCTTTGGATTCTGGGCAAACCCTTCAATGTTTAATTCTTCCGACTCGCACACAAAATGCCGGATTCCTTCCTTTTCACAAAAGGCCGCCGCCTCATCTAATTCCCTTTTGGGAAAAGAACAGGACTTCGCGGTCACGGCAATTGCTTTATCGCCCAGCACATCTGCCGCCACCTTCAATAGAAACGTAGAATCCACGCCGCTCGAAAAGGCCACTGCCACAGAGTGCAGCTCCCTGATATAATTTCTTAAATGTTCTAATTTCTCTGTCTGTTCCCTTGTAATCTGTTCCATATCAGATTTCCTCCTTTTTAGCCCTGCACAGGTCTTTTACTGCTTTACCTGCAAGTTTACCACAGGATTATTATGTTTTTCAAGATGAATATCATTTGCCATATTTTTGTAAAAAATATTATTGGATTTTGCAAAACTTGCCGTTGAGCATGGTGGATGTAATGAATGTCCTAGGCTTTGCGCCAGGATTCTTCATGGCCGGATACACATTCGGTAGAAACCATAAAAAATAGCCGCCCAAGCCTGGCAAGCAAACCTGGCAGCTATTTTTTAACTAACATATTGAAAGGCTGACCGTCTATCGGTAACACCTTTTCTATACTATAACATGATTCTCCTATTTTGACATAAGGGAAAACACTGTGTGATGCCTCTCATGCTTTTCTTGACAAAATTGAAAAAAACGCTATAATAGAGATAACAAAGGGCATTGCCGACAAGCGGTTAGCCCAGAAACGAATTTATAAAGTTATTCTTTAGAAATCGTCACTTGGCAGAGTGGCGGTTTCTGCTTTTCACGATGATTGTTACCGTAAAGGCTCCAATATGTAGTGTGATTCGCATGACCTCACCCCCTTTCGGGTAGTGTGGCTAACCGCCTGCCGCGGGTTATTCCATCTTATGACAATGCCCCTGCCTCTTGCAAGGCAATTTTAATTCTATCTAATTGATTGATTTTTGTCAATCATATGTGAATATTTTTCTATATCATTTTTGCGAAAAAGTCCCCTTTATGCCAGCTTTTCCAACATAAAGGGGA
Organism: uncultured Lachnospiraceae bacterium; assembly: GCA_947589175.1. Classification (GTDB taxonomy): domain Bacteria; phylum Bacillota; class Clostridia; order Lachnospirales; family Lachnospiraceae; genus Eubacterium_F. Next base: position 2,747 of record CANPZR010000229.1, read on the forward strand.
GCGCCCAAATTATATTACATATTGATCGATCAGGAGCTCATTCTGCCATTCCAGCAGATCCGCTAACGTAATCCCCTCCAGAACACCGTTGACCGCCGCGTCCAGTTTTTCCCACAGGCGATAGCTGACGCACGTCCCTTTTTTTTCGCACCGGGAACCGTTTTCACCCAGGCAGTCCACCGGGGCCAGATCGCCCTCGACCGCTTTTAATATCTGACCTACCGTAAATTTTTCCGGTGGATAAGCCAGGGAATAGCCTCCGTGCGCGTTTTTTACCAGTCCGCTCTTGTGCAACGGCGCAATAATCTGCTTCAGATACTTTTCAGATATATTCTGTCTTTTGGCTATATCCTTGAGCTTGATCGGCTCTCCCTGATAATACGTCGCCAGATCTAGCATCAGCTTGATTGCATTTCTGGCTCTTGTTGATATCCTCATAAAAATCTCCATTCCGGAGCGTTTCGCACCGAAGCGATGAGCTCCTCAAAAAAACGATGCTGGGCGGATTCGAACCGCCAACTTCAGTTTTGCAAACCTATGCCATTCCAACGGCCACAGCATCTCTCCAGTCCCCCTTAATTATTGCTGAATAATGGGGTAGACAAATATCTGTCGCCGGAGTCAGGAAGCAATGCCACGATTGTCTTTCCCTTATTTTCCGGTCTGTTCGCGAGAATCACAGCCGCTTTAAGCGCCGCGCCGGAGGATATGCCCACGAGGACTCCCTCGCTCACGGCAAACGCCTTGCCCTCCGCAAAGGCGTCCTCATTCTCGATTGCGAGTATTTCATCATATATTTTTGTATTGAGGACCTCCGGAACAAAGCCCGCGCCAATTCCCTGAATCTTGTGCGCCCCCGGCGTTCCCTTTGACAAAACAGGGCTTCCCGCCGGCTCAACTGCTACAATTTTCACATCCGGATTCTTTTCCTTTAAATATTCGCCAACGCCTGTAATCGTTCCGCCCGTTCCGACACCTGCGACAAAAATGTCGACCTTCCCCTCGGTCTGCTCCCAGATCTCCGGTCCTGTTGTCGCCTTGTGTACGGCCGGGTTGGCAGGATTCACAAACTGTCCCAGAATAATGGCGCCGTCGATTTCTTTAGAGAGCTCTTCCGCTTTTGCGATAGCGCCCTTCATTCCCTGGGCTCCCTCTGTGAGCACCAGCTCCGCGCCGTATGCCCTCAAAAGGTTTCTCCGCTCAATGCTCATGGTATCCGGCAGCGTGAGGATGGCCCGATATCCCTTTGCCGCCGCAACCGCAGCAAGGCCGATTCCGGTGTTTCCGCTCGTGGGCTCAATGATGGTCGCGCCCTCTTTCAAAAGGCCCTTCTTTTCCGCGTCCTCAATCATTGCCAGTGCAATACGGTCCTTCACGGAGCCCGCCGGATTGAAATACTCCAGCTTTGCAAGAATCGTGGCGTCTGTCACGCCTGCCTCCTTCGCGTATCGATTCAGTTTCAGTATCGGGGTTTTCCCGATTAACTCCAGTGCGCTTTCTTTGATCTCACTCATAGTGATTCCCTCCATTTCTCTATTTCCTATTTACCTGATATGAATTATAGGTTTTTCTATGCTACACATTATACGTCGCCATTTTCATTTTGTCAACAAAAATTTTTATCCGGTTAATATTTGGATAATATTTAGCATTGCAGCACTGCCTCTCTATTCCTGTATTGCCTCTCGGATTCTCTCCAGCGCCTCTGCGAGCACCCTCCGGGGACAGGCGACGTTGATTCTCTGGAATCCCCTGCCGCACTCCCCAAAGATTTTTCCACTGTCCAGCCACAG